>WFMU01000219.1 GCA_015488935.1 Flavobacteriaceae bacterium
ATAAATGATAGCCTTGCAGCAGTAGAAAGAGCAAATACCAATAAATTTGCAAGTAGAAAATATGATCTTTCAAAATTGAAAAAAATTGAAAAAGAAAATGCAAAAAAACTTCAAGACAGTAAATTAAAACAAATACAAGAACGATTTTACAAACTCCTTTATTTAGCAATTGGAACATTTCTTTTAATATTGTTACTATTTACTGTGATTACCTTAAAAAGAAAAAACAAAAAAGACAAGCAGCAACAAGCATACGAAACCGAAACACGTATTTCTCAAAAAGTACACGATGAAGTTGCTAACGATGTTTTTGGTATTATGACAAAATTGCAAGTTAAAGAATCTGAAAACATGGAAATTTTAGATGATTTAGAACGTGTTTATTTTAAAACAAGAGACATTTCAAAAGAAAATAGCATTATTAATTTTAAAGAAGACTTTGGTACTATTTTACAAGATTTATTAGTTAGTTATGGCGATAATCAAGTAAACGTAATTACCAGAAATCTAAATAAAATAGATTGGCAAACTCTCTCTAAACCAAAAAAAACAGTGATTTATAGGGTTTTACAAGAGTTAATGACTAATATGAAAAAACACAGTAAAGCAAGTATTACCATAGTATCTTTTAGTAAAAAAAATAAAAAAATTACAATTAACTATAAAGATAATGGCATTGGCAGTACCCTAAAAAAGAACGTTGGTTTACAAATTGCGGAAACCCGTATTAAATCGATTAATGGAAATATTACATTTGAATCTCAAACTAACAAAGGATTTGAAGTAAAAATAATAGTATAATGTTTAAAAAAGTTTTAGTTGCCGAAGACCACGATATTGTAAATAAAGGTGTTATTACAACACTTTCGGATTTGAATATCGCTAACATAGATGCAGTTCACTACTGTGATGATGCGCTTTTAAAAATAAAAAAAGCCATTTTAGATAAAAAACCATACGAATTATTAATCACAGATTTATCCTTTAATAAAGACCATCGCAATCAAAAAATTCATTCTGGCGAAGACCTTATTGCCACATTAAAAGAGGTACAACCTGATTTAAAAATTGTTGTTTTTTCTATTAAAAACTTACTGCAAAAAGTACGCTCTCTAGTATTAAATTATGGTATTAATGCCTATGTATGTAAAGGAAGACGTGGACCTAAAGAATTAACCATTGCAATAAAAACCGTATTTAATAATAAACCCTATTTATCGCCACAAGTAAATCTTGCACTAAGCTCAAAATCACATTTAGAAATTGATGACTTTGATATTAATTTAGTGCATTATTTATCCAAAGGCATTTCGCAAGAAGCCATTAGCGAATTGCTAAAAAAAGATAAAATTTCTCCAAGTAGTATCAGTTCTATCGAAAAACATTTAAATACGTTAAAAATTCAGTTTAAAGCAAAAAATACCATTCATTTAGTAAGCCTTTTTAAAGATTTAGGACTAATCTAATGGAAGTGTGTGATACCAACTAATTTTATGGAATGTAGTTAAATATTCCCATAATAAAACAACTAAAATAACATCCTCAATTCAAAAATAATTTTATTCGATAAAATGCAAAAATATTTAGTAAATAATAACAAATAATTAGTAATATCGATTTAAGATTGCTAAATAGTTAATAATTATTGCTATTTTTGTTTCATTAAACCCCTTAATTCCATTTTTTTGAATATGAAAACTACTTTCTATACACTAGGATTACTATTAGTACTGCTTACAAGCAACACAACATACGCACAAGTTGGTATCGGTACAACAACACCAGATACAAAAGCACAATTAGATGTTAAATCAACATCTAAAGGAATATTAATTCCAAGACTTACACTCGCACAACGAAATGCGATTACTAGCCCAACAACAAGTTTACTAATTTACCAAACAGATAATACACCGGGATTTTATTATTACAGTGGTACAACATGGGAAAAACTAGCATTAACATCTGCATTAGATGATGGCGATTGGAATGTCTCTGGAGTAAATATGAATAGTACCAATACAGGTAGTGTGTTAATTGGTACAACAACATCAAACGATTACAAACTAAGTGTTGAAGGTTTTTCAAATACGATAAATATAGGAAGTACAGACAATAATCAAGATGCTGTTACCATCAATAAAAGTAATGCTCACGGTACTGGTTTAGTGGTAAATCAAAATTCAGGTTATAACTTAACCAATAAATCTGCCATAAGTGCATATAATATATTGGATGGAGTTCAAGTAGAAATAGCGCATTATAGCAATACAAATTTGATAAATGCAGGTGTTTATGCAAAATCTTTATCCAAACTAAATAATTCGTATGGTTTTTTTTATGAAACTATACCTGGAGCTAATTTTGTAGGAAGTTTTTACGGCGCAAGAGTAAACATGAACCACAACGGATCTAATGGGAATATTTATGGATTTCATAGTTTTATGACTGGTACAGGAAACTCGCCAAAATACGGTTTATATTCAAAAATTAATAATACTGCAGGAGGAAGACATTTTGGAGTATATAGCGAAGTATTAAAAGCTAGTGGCTATGCTGGTTACTTTTTAGGAAAAGTTGCCATAGGCACAAGCAGTGCAAACACCTATTTGCTACCTAGCTCGAGAGGTACAAATGGACAAATTTTGAGAACAGATGGGTCTGGTAATGTTACTTGGACAAATGCAGCAGCAACAGTAACACATAGAATTAATGACCTTACGGATGGTAAAACATCTCCCGGAAATACTTCTCTTTTTTTGGGAACATTTGCAGGTCTTAGTGACAATTTAAATCCAAATCACAATGTAGGTGTTGGTTTTAATGCTTTAGGTAGAAATGTAAATGGTTATTCAAATACAGCAATAGGTTATTTTGCTATTAATAGAAATGTAAGTGGAATTTCTAATACTGGTGTTGGTAGTAATGCATTATCTAGCAACGTATCTGGATCTTTTAATACTGCAATCGGAAATTCTGCATTAACCCTAAATACAGGAAGTCAAAATACAGCAGTAGGATATGGTGCATTATATAAAAACACCAATGCAAGATATAATACAGCTGTAGGAAATAATTCCTTATATAGTAATACAACTGGTGATAGTAATACTGCAACAGGTTACCAATCATTATATCTTAATAGTACTGGAATTAATAATGCTGCTTTTGGTAAATGGGCATTAAATCGAAATAATAACGGTCGGTATAATACCGCTTTAGGAACAGGAGCTTCATTCTATAATAGCTCTGCAAGTTATAATACAACAATTGGTTCTAATGCCTTGTATAGAAACTTCTCTGGTTATAATAATACTGCCATTGGAGCTTCAGCTGGTTATTATAGTTTGAGTAATGGAAATGTCTTTATTGGTTATCGAGCTGGATATAATTCTACAGGAAATAATAAACTTTATATAGAGAACACAAATGCAAATCCGACAACCGCTTTAATTTATGGCGAATTTGGCACAAACAGTTCTGCTGCAGGAAATATTTTAAGAACAAATAGTACCTTCCAAATAGGAAATCCTACAGGAACAGGATATACTTTTCCTACTGCAAGAGGTACAAACGGACAAATTTTAAAAACGAATGGTACTGGTAATTTAACATGGACAGATACCAATACCAATTACTCTATGGTTTCTGTTCATAGACTAAGTAGTATTGTAATACCTGCAGCAAATGCATGGCAAAGTATTCCATTTACAAATGAATCGTTTGATACCAATAATGAATTTAATACTACAACTAGTAGGTTTACAGTTTCAACTTCAGGTTATTATCAAATAAATGTTATGGTTTCTAGTTTTCATACAATAATTGCCGCTTTACCACACTACTTTAGTTTAGCATTATATAGAAATAATATTAAGTTTATTGAAAATTTTTCTACCACAGCATCTAGTGGTTTTATCACAAGACAAATCTCTAGGTTAGTATATCTTAATGCAGGAAACTTTTTAGATGTTAGATTTAACAACTACAACCAATCCATTACATTTCAACCAGGATATGGAAAAACTTATTTTACCATACATCGTGTAAGGTAATAAAAAAAAATTAAATATTTTTTCACAAAAAAAACATGTAAACCCTTAATATTTAACATTTTATTTGTTCATTTAAAATTAATTTAATACATTTGGTCTAATACTTAAGTAGATAAACCTATAAATCTACAATAGGTTTCTTTGAGATACTGGTATTACGTAAAAGGGGCAATATTGCAAGTGCTTATGAAAATAAGCCGCTAAACTTAAATTTTTTATTATGAAACAATTAAACACAAATCTACTATTAGCAATCTTTATTACAATAATAAGTTTATTTATTGTACAAAGCTGTCAAAACGAAAATTCTGAAATTACAACTACTGAAAATAAATCTTTAGATAAAATATTTGAAATCCCTGAGTTTATTTATAATTCTTATGTAGATGGAATTAAACTTCCAGAGGGAACTAGAGTAAACAAAATAGACGATTCTTCTGTTGAGTTTATTTATCCCGAAGGTGTAGAGTTATGGATAAGTGATGCTACTAATGGCGCAGCAAAAATAAGATATTCTTCGGGCGGTTATACATGTACTTGCTCTGGTTCTAAAGGATGTAATGTTTTTTATGCAGGAGGTGACTTTGGATGTTCTCATGGAAAGTGTACAGGTGCTTGTACTGGGACAAAAACAAAATTAGTTAATAAAACAGACAATATTAAATATGCTTTTGTAAATACTAACGAAAAAATAAGTCTAATTCAAAATGAAGTAGATTTTGATAAACTACCATACATGCCCGAAATGGTTTTAAAACAAGAAAAAGTAAAAAATATTCTTAGAGATTACGCAAAAAGCATCTATGGAGAAAATTACAAAGCAATTACAGATAAAGTAGATTCTTATACATCTGAAAAATCAGATATTAACAGCATCGTTTATGTACAAATGAAAATGTACGGTTTTAAATTTATTTATGGCGTTTCTCACAAAGATTTGTTACCTGAAATACTTAGTAAAGATAGCTTCGGAAAGGTATTATACGATATTAAATCGCATTCTTGTAAATGTGATAGCGGAACTTCTGGATGTGTAAAAGGAAGCAAACTAGGTGTTAAATATTGCAAAGGAGGAAATTGTACCTCCTGCACAATGACTGTTAAATAATCTTTTTAACAT
>WFMU01000220.1 GCA_015488935.1 Flavobacteriaceae bacterium
AAACTCAACACGTATATCTATAATTTAAAAACGTAAAGAATGCCAAGTTATTTTCTATTTTTACTTTTCATTGTTTACAACTTGTTTTAATACAATTTTTCTTCAAAACTCAAAATTCAAAATTCAAAACTCATAATCCATAATTCCCCACTCACCTCTTTTCTTTAAAAAACGAAAATACCACCTGATTGGTATAATAATCGTTACCAGAATTAACAATACCATTATCTGCAAATAAAAACTCTTCCAATAAAAATTGCTTTTTACGTTTAACACTATCCAAAAGCATACGAATACTCGTACTATTTTCTAGATTAATAACTAAAGTATTGTCCGCTTCTACTAACTGTACATACTTAGGTATTTGTAATTTTAAACGCCATTTTTGTACTTTTTTGAGCAAAACATTGGTATTGGCTTCTTTAGAAAAAAGTGCAATAGATGCTTTAGTGATAAACCAAGTTGCTTTTGCAAAAATTACATTTTTATATACTACACGAGGTGTAAAATGATGATTGGTAAAAGCATTTCCCCAAGAAAAATAGAGGCTACTGCGTAAATTTTGTGTTTGCATATCACATAAAAAATGATAAATAGGCAAACTATTACTAAAATTATGAGCATTAGTTAAATGAGGTAAAACCTCTTTGTTGTGTTTTTTAGAACGTAGTCTTATTTTATTACCACGTACCGAGATTAGTAAATCTGTAATGGCAATCTGATTTTCTTTTGCCAAAGTAGATTTTGCCAAATAAGGAATTTCAAAATCCCGAAAGGTTGGTCGCATAAGCACATTACCAGTTCTTGCTTGTGGTAAATGTACAATTTCTGCTAAAATTTTGGTGTTTTGTAATTCTTTTTCTTTCGCTATAATATTTTTGGTATGTTTTAGTATTTCGGTGTTTCCACTGGCAAAACGTCCTAATAAATTTGCGGCACTAGAGCCACCAATACTACTTAAAGAAACCATTTCTTGCGCATTTACCAAAACTACTTCTGCTATGGTTGATATAGTATCTGGCAAATCGCTCCAATCTGCTTCAAAGCCTTCAAAATCTGTATCGCTAAGCGAAATACTATATGCATTATTTTTAAAAGATTCCAGTAGTTTTTTTTGTAAAATTTTGTGAATACCGTTCCAATATTTTTGGGTGGTTTCTTCTTTTTTGGCTGGTAAACGCAAATCGTCTAAAATGGGATTATCGTCTGCTATATTACTAGTTTGTATATAACCAATTCCCATTTCAATATCTAAGGCTAAGGTAAGTGGAATTTCTTGTTGTTCGTAACGTTTTACAAAGGATTTTTTAAAATTATTTAAATTGGTTTGTTTGTTTTTTAGGGTAATTTTATTCAGCAAAAGCAACCCTTTTTTTAGATTTTCTAAGGTGTTTTCCGAAAGGGTATTTGCTGTAGTTTTTGTAAATAAATCGGTTTGAAAAATATAATTTTTTTCAAAAGTAGCTTCCATTTTTTTTAATCTATCCATAAAATTAAAATAGATTTTACTAGAATTACCAAGCTGTTTATCCATGGTATTTAGTTGCTTTGTAAAAGCGTTTAAAACGGAAGTAATTTCTTTTGTTTTTGTCAATTTTTCTAAACTTGTAGTAATTTGTTCTAAAAAACTTTTGCCACTTACAGAAGGCTCTAATTCACTTACTAAAATTTGATTGGCAACTAGTTCTTCTATAAAAGCAGTTGCTTCTTCTATTGTAATGTTATCCGAAACCAAAAATAAAGCCAAATCGTCTAATTTTTTTCCAGAATTGGCTGCCTCTAAAATGGTATTTAGGTAATCGGTATCGCTTACTGCCTCAATACTGTGTATTCGTCTATTTTTGTAATAAGTGTATTCGATATACCGCAAATGTGCTCCAGCTTTGTATAAACTAGAATTGGGATAAAAAAGTAATTGTTTTTTAATTTCGGATTTATTTGCTAAATACATGGCAAAAGCGACCAAGAAATTCATGTCAAATCGTGTTTTTCTATGGAAGTCACGATAGTTTGTCAAATTTATCTTTGTTTTGGTACCAAAACTGCCAATACTACAACCAGCAAACAGACCAAAAGGAGTACATCGCGAGCTCATTCTACTTATATATTTTAAAAAAGCAAGGCTTACTTTTTCTTTTTTAGAAGTATCGTTTAGTTTATTATTTATTAGTTTTTCAATTTCTTGAAATAGATTTGGCGATGCCAAGAGCAATGCTTCTTGAATTACTTTATTTTTCCATACTTGCTGTAATTGTTGTAAGCTAACCTCTGTATTTTGAGTTAGTTTGTCGTAAAAAGAAAAAGGTAAAAGTGGGTTTCGGAGGCAATAATTAGTAAAAGCTTGGTATGGAAATAAGTGCTGTTTCACGAGTAGTAGTTTTCTGTTTTTATACAAACATAGTATTTTTTTATACTGAAATATTTATGAATACTAGATTACATCTACTTTTTATCTCGACATTTATAAATATTGGGTAGTTATTTGTAAATACCGAGTTACTACATTTGGAAACAAGTCTTTTTTGCCTTTACATTTGTAGCAAGATAATAATTTCGTTCTTCAGATGTACTTGGCGATAATATTCCCTTTTTATTGTCGGTACATTTTTTAAAGAAGAATAGAACGTATTATATCGAAAACGATAAAAGCGGAAGCGTTTAAAAGTTTCCAAATTATTGGAGTGGGAAAGTTGCTAAAGGTAAAGTGCCTTTTTCGCATAAGGCACTTTAAACGTTTAATTAAAAACAAAAAAGTATGTTCTAAAAAATTAGAAAAACGAAAGTTTTAAAAAAAAGAAAGTCCCAACCATGTTGGGACTTCTTGTAAGTGGGTTTAGTTGCGCTTTTACAGCTAACTGTTGCAAAGATATAAAAATAAATGGAATAGCAACAAAAAAAGTTTGTGATTGTGATGACTAAGATGTTTCCGAACGCATCACAATGAAGAGATTATATAGTGTAATCT
>WFMU01000221.1 GCA_015488935.1 Flavobacteriaceae bacterium
ATATTAATTGTGTACTATTGGAACATCCTGTATTGTTATCTACTACGTTTACAAATAGTGTTTGTGGATTTACGGTATTGGTAAAGGTGGTATTTAATTCGTTTAAGTTATTATCTAAATCGGCTTGACTTAAATAAAAATGTGTGGTTACGTTTGGATTATTCCCTGTTAATTGTCCGTTGTAATTGGTTAAATCAAATGCCATTAAATTGTCTGGCGCTCCATCGTAATCACATTCTAGTACTTGGGTTGCATTTACCGTTGGTAATGGTTCTTCATTAACAACAACCGTAAATGTACCTGTACAGCCATTTGCATCGGTAAGTGTTACATTATAGTTTCCTGCAACACTTACACTAATGGTTTGGGTTGTTTCTCCTGTACTCCAAAGATAGGATGTGTATGCTGCTCCAGCATCTATTACCGAAGAACTACCTGCACAATAATATGCCGATGTTAGTGTTGGTGGTGTGATGTGCATTACGGATATTAAAAATGATGTAATGGCATCACATTTATCTGGTACACTTACTCTTACATAGACTACTTGTGTACTTACTGTTGTATTTTGATGTACGGTTGGATTTGGTATTTGATTTTGTTCTAAATTTGCATCTATTAATGTATTGTAATATCTAAATGTTGGATTATTTTCTGCTGTGAACAGGTTTTCGAATGTGGTTAAGTTAAAGAATGAAAATCCATCTAAATCATCATCACAAGCTTCTAATACATCGTTTACTACGTTTACTGTTGCAGATTGTCTTATACTAATGGTTACTGGTGCTACAGACCAACATCCAAATTGATTAATAACTCTTACATATACGGTATGATTGTTACTTGGTATAGCATAGTTACTTATATTTGGTATGGCATTTACTTCATTTTCTGCATCAGCAAAGCTGGTATAATAGGTAAATCCTAAATTGGTTTGGTCTTGTATAATTACGCTATTTACATCTGCTAAATTTAGTGTATAAACATTGTCAAAATCGGTATCGCAAATTTCATATCCTCCTGCTACTAATTTTGGTGTTGCCAATACTTTTAACACGATGCGTCCTATAGAAAAACAGCCTGTTAATGGGTCGTAAAAACGTACAAAAACATTGTCTGTTTCGGTTGCGGTATTATGTGTTTGTGGTGTTGCTATTAAAAATGCTGCATTTGCTGTTTGTGCACCTACTTCATCTGTGTAGTATGTAATATCTAAACCTGCTGTATTAGCTAACATTGCTGGTATTGCTGTTGTTAAATCAAATTCTTCCGAAAGGTTAAAATCGTCATCACAAGCGGTTAGTTCTGTATTTTGTACGGCTACTGGAAATGTAAAACTAAGTGCTATTGTTGCAATGGAAAAACAGCCTGTTGCATTATTGGTTACTCGTACGTATATCGTCTGTGGTACACTTGTTATTAAATAGGAACTGGATACGGCTCCAACATTATCAATTGCATTTTGCATTTGTGTATAATATTGGAAACTGTGATTGGCTGTATCTGCAATAATATCGGCATTACTTGCTGTTAAATCATAAACTTCTTGTCCATCTGTAAAATTATCACATACAACTACGTTTATATTGTTTACAATTGGTGCTGTTTGTAAATTAATGGTTATATCACCAACTGTAATACAACCGTCTGCTGCTTCTAAACGTGCATATACTACGGTTCCGTTTGTTATATTACTGGTTGTTATTGGGTTTGCATCGTTATTTGCATCTACCAAAGTAGCGTGATATGTTAGTACTACACCTGCTTGAGCTCCTAAAATTGCATTGTTGAATTGTGTTAAATCTACATTATTTTCTAAGTTATTATTTTCAAAATCACAAACGGTAAATGTATTGGTTAGCAGTACGGGCACTGGTATAATTGCCAGATTAATTTCTGCTGTTGCATAACAGGTGGTTGTTGTATCGTAAAGGCGTACAAAAACAGAGGTATTTGTATTTACCAAATAATTTGTTGGATTTACTATTGCTGTTGTTGCATCGCCAACTTGTGCTGCTACTTCTGTTAGATAATAACTTGCGGTATAATTAGCATAATTGGCATTTACATCTGGAAGTGC
Source organism: Flavobacteriaceae bacterium (assembly GCA_015488935.1). Classification (GTDB taxonomy): domain Bacteria; phylum Bacteroidota; class Bacteroidia; order Flavobacteriales; family Flavobacteriaceae; genus S010-17. Next base: position 2,081 of record WFMU01000221.1, read on the forward strand.
ATCGTCTAAATTAAAAATTTCTTCGTTATTATTATCGGAATCACAGGCATTAATTGTAGTATCTGTTGTTGGTATTATTGGATAAAATGTTATTGTAATTGTGGTTTGTGTAGTACAACCATCGACTGTAGTTACTAATACATCTATTATTTTTGTTGGTCCAATAATATTAAATGTTGTTGGATTGTTTATTGCGGTACCGTTTGTATTTTGGTAGGCAAACGATACACCTGCTGCTGTTGATATTTGTGCTTCGTACTGTGTGATATCATGTATTTCTTGATTATCTCCAAATTCGTCACATATCACATCGGTTACTGGCGCTAATGCTGTTGTTGCTTGGAACGACAAATTTATTTGTACTACAACAAAATCTAATTCGGTACCTTCAAAGACTAATTTTATTCTTGCATATATTGTTGTTGGTGCTGTTATGGTTATTTGTGTTATCGGATTTACATCATTTGTTGCATCGGCATTTGTGTTATGGTAAGATACAAGCATATATTGTGCATCATCGTAACCTGCAATTAATCCTGCATCGTAATCGCTTAATGTTACTGTTTCTTGCAAATCATTGGCACTATCACAAACTTGGAATGCTCCATTTCCGCCACCACCTCCAAATCCTACGGATGATAATGCTACACTTGCAACGGAAGTACAACCTGATGTGGTATTGGTAAAAACGACATAAATATCTTCGTCTGGATTTGTAATGGCATAATTTGTTGGATTTGCAATTACACTTGCTGGGTCTTGTGCGTTTGCACCTGCTTGGGAGTCGTAATATTGTACTGTTATTGTATCTCCGTTCAAATCGTAGGTTCCATTTCCATTATCTGTTAAACCTGCAACCATATCTAGTATAGAGCCTGTTAAATTAAATACATTTCCGGTGCTTACTTGCTGATCTCCACTGGCTGGAATTCCATTAATATAGGTAAAATTTATTGGATATACGTCCACACAGCCATTTGCAGTCCATGACCGAACCCATATTTGCGATATACCATTTAATTGATATGCTGCAGGGTCTATTGGATTTGTTGGATGTGCTGGATCAAATGGATTGATATTGTTTTGTGCCCATGATTGATATAAGTGGTATGAAAAGTTTAATACTTCGGTATTTCCTGCTTGTACTCCTGCTTCTGTTTGTGTTAAATCATAAACGGCAATATTTGTACATAGTGTTACTGGTATTGCTGCTACTATTGGTACTGGCAATAAATGAATTGGTATTTCTACTACATTCGGACAGGAATCGTCTGGTTGTAATGCTAATCGTACAAAAATAGAATCGCCATCACTTGCTGTTAGTTGTGTTTGTGGGTTGGTATTATTATCTGCATCGTTTTGTGTTAAATGGTAGGTAATGTCTATTCCTGTTTGTGCACCAATTATTTGTGTGGTGTAATTTGTAAGGGTTATTAATTCCGAATTATCGTTGAGTACATCGCATACAGAAATATCTGCTATTTGCGATGTTGCTAATTCTTCTAAATTTAGGGTTAATGTACCAACATCAAAACATCCTACACCTCTGAGTAATCGTACGTATATTGTTTCTGTTGGATTGGTTAACAGATAGTTATTGGGATTTGCAATAGCATTAGTATCTGTTCTTGCATCTGCTAATGAGTGGTAGTAGCTTAAAACTAATCCTGTTTGTGTGCCCACCATTAATGCATCGTAACTTGTTAAATCTACAATTTCTTGTCCAACCAAATTAATATCGCATACGGTTTGTTGATTATCTATGGCTACTGGATAGGATAAATCAATAGTAATATTTATACTATCGTTCAAAACTAAATCTGGTCCAATACACATATTGTAGGTTGCTGTAGCTGTATAATTGGTAGATTGTTCTGGACATATTGTTATTTGATCTCCAGTTGCTATTATTGTTCCATTTTCGTCTTGCCACTGTACTACGGTTGCTGGTACGCCATTTGGTGTAAATCGCCATGCTTCATCTGTAGTACTCCATACTCCTGAATTTCTATTTGGTGGTGTTGTTGCTGCACTTCCATCTATATTTTGAATTCCGATTAGGGCATTTTTTCGATAGGCATTTAGTGGTGTATTTGCTTCGCAGTTTATAGGTTTATCTTGTACATATACTTCAATTATATTGGTTGCTTCATAAAGTACTATTTGCGATGTTGATCTACTTACTTCGCAATTAAAATGGTTTAAATTTTCGTAACTTATTACAAAGGCTCTTTGTGGTGCTGTTCCTATTATGTAGGTTTTTATTTCTCCACATTCATTTACTCCTGTTAAAGGGTCATCGGTACAACCAAACACACCATTGTCGTTTGTTAAATCGTGAAATACGCCAAAAATAGCATTTGTTGGCATGGATGCATTTGGTATTGTTCCTGCAAAATATTGGCTATCGCCTAGTGCTAATGCGGTATTAAATGTTACAATTCCATTATCTCCTATTAAAAATTGATTATATCCTTGATTATAAAAACAAAAATCAAAAGGAATTTGTATAACATCACTCCATTTATCATCTCCAGAAATGGTAATTAAAGTTTCATTTGTTAAACCAGATAGTGCCGTAAACGGAATTGGATCTACTGCATAAGAAGTTGTTTCATTTATTACGGTATAATTTGCTTGTAATACAAAACATCGATTTGCATCTACAGCATAATTACAATCGACTAAAATATCATTTAATCCCTGACTATCTGTTACTTCTATTTGTGGCGATGTTTGTGCTTCTACGTAGTGTACATATACAAATTGTATAAATACAAACACCAATACTTTTTGTAATGTTTGCTTCAAATCTTTTACTATTAAATTATTTTGAGGAGTATGCTACAAAAGTAATTATTTTTTCGTTAAAAAAAAGACTTTAAAGACTTTTTTTAGAGCGAAATTGTTAAAAATCTAAGCTTTACACAAAAAAGTTTAGTTGTAATTCACAACAAAATAGCAGCAAAAAAATAGCTATCTTACTAACTGTTTTTTTGCTACTTTTATTTGATTATTTTTACGCATATAGTTATACCAAACGATGTGTTTGGAATGCGTTTAAATAAAAGGATAATAGAAGCATTTTATTATCCAATTTTAATGTTTAGTAGGTATTACTCTACTTTTAAATAGGAAACGACATGTATGGCTACTTCATTCCATGTTTTAGATATACCATCTTTTCCTTTGTGTTTATCTTCGCACACTTTATTTAATGCATCTATGGCTAATTTTGCTTGCCAATTATCTAAATTTAAAGTAGCATTAATCTCTGCCAATTGTCCACTAACAATATAGGTCATTGGTAACTTAAATGTAATACCATTCATGGTAAGATTTATGGTTCCTTTTCCTTTTTCTCCTATATCTATGGTTCCTTTTAATGCTTGTGTATCTTTCATAGTTCCAAAAAAGGATTGGATTATTTTAGTATCTCTATCGATATTTTTTGTATCAATACTATTTACTGGTACGCTAAATGACAATCCATTAAAAACATCGTAAGGATTTTCTGCTGTTTTTGCATTTGTTATTTCAACAGTTTTAAAAATTCCTTTAACTGGTATTTTTTCTGTTGTTTTATAGGCTGTCCAATTTATAGTTGTCGTCTTTGCTTCGATACTATATTTTACTTTTGGCACTTCTTTTTTTACTTCTTTTTTACATGAATAATTAGTAAATGCTATAAGAACTAGCATGGTGGATAAAAAGATTTTTGTCTTCATTTTTAATTAATTTTTTGGTTAGTATATTTTTCTACGAGTGCTATATATTTTTCTTTTGCTTCATTGGCAGATAGATGGTTAAATTGAAATAAGGCATTTAACTTAAAACCATTTCTAAGTTCACTACTACCTGATGGCATATATAATTTTCCGTTATTGGTTGCTATTTTATAAAATGCATAAAAATGTAGCATCACATCTGGTGGTAATGCTTTTGTCATGGCTGATGCAATTTCAAATGCTTTATTAAATCTTTTATCTAAATCGGTCATAATAAATTAAGCTAATTCTGCAATCACTGTTTCTCCTCCTCTAGATACTTGGTCTAACTTTACCGTTATTTTCATATCCAAAGGTACAAAAATATCTACTCTTGAGCCAAATTTAATAAATCCTGCATCTGTACCTTGTATAATTTCTTCGCCTTTTATGGCATAATTTACAATACGTCTTGCTAATGCTCCTGCAACTTGCCTATATAATATTTCTCCTACATATTTATTGGTAACTACAATAGTGGTTCTTTCGTTTTCGGTAGATGATTTCGGATGCCATGCTACTAAATATTTCCCTGGATGGTACTTACTAAATGTAACTTTTCCACTTATAGGATATCTGGTAACATGTACATTTAATGGAGACATGAATATAGAGATTTGGCGGCGTTTATCTTTAAAGTATTCATTTTCTACTACTTCTTCTATTACTACAACTTTACCATCTACAGGTGCTATTATTTGATTATTATTTAATACAGTATGTCTTTTCGGATTTCTAAAAAATTGTAGTATTAATCCTAATAATACCAAAATTGTAATCATCATTAGTTTACTAGACCAAGGAAATACGATGTATTTATCTATTAAAACAATACTTATAGCGCTTATTGCTAATGATGCTACTATGATGGTATATCCTTCTTTATGAAACATTATAAAAATAAAATTAAGTATATAAAAATAAATGGTGCTGCAAATATAATGCTATCTAGTCTATCTAAAAAACCGCCGTGTCCGGGAATTAAATTACTGCTATCTTTTATATTTGCTTGTCTTTTAAACATGGATTCTATTAAATCTCCTAGGGAGCCAAAAAAGGTTACAATTACTGCAATGGTAAACCAATGTTTTGTTTCTATAGATGGCATAAAATATTTTGCAAGTAGCCATGCTGCTATGAGTGTAAAAATTAGTCCTCCAACAAACCCTTCAATGGTTTTTTTTGGTGATATTCGTTCAAATAGTTTATGTTTTCCAAATTGTCGCCCTACTAAATAAGCAAAGGTATCGCTTGTCCAAATTAAAATAAAAATGCCTAATATTATTTTCGTATCGTACTTTACGGTTTCGTTACCAACAATAGGAATAGCAATAATAAATGAAAATGGTAATAC
>WFMU01000222.1 GCA_015488935.1 Flavobacteriaceae bacterium
ATGCTCATGAACAGACTATTTAAATCTAAAAATAGAGTTCATGAAATGATTATATATGACTTCTTATTTAGATACTATTCATCAATTATCGCAAGAAAAATGAACCATAAACAATAATAAGAAACAGAATTCACTTCTCCAAACAAAATTACAAACTCGCCTTTAAAAATTCTTTATTCATACGAGCAATATTTTCTAAAGAAATTCCTTTTGGACATTCTACTTCACAAGCACCAGTATTGGTACAATTTCCAAAACCTTCGGCATCCATTTGTTTTACCATGTTTAAAACACGGTCTGCAGCCTCAACTTGCCCTTGTGGTAACAAAGCATATTGACTTACTTTTGCAGATACAAATAGCATAGCACTTGAATTTTTACAAGTAGCCACACATGCTCCACAACCAATACATGTTGCAGCATCCATAGCTTCATCTGCAGCGTGTTTAGAAATAGGAATGGCATTTGCATCTTGCGTATTTCCAGAGGTATTTACCGAAATAAAACCTCCTGCTTGTTGAATTCTTTCAAAAGCCATTCTATCTACTACTAAATCTTTAATTACAGGGAATGCATTGGCTCTAAATGGCTCAATGGTAATCGTGTCGCCATCTTTAAACATACGCATGTGTAATTGACATGTAGTTACACCTCTATCTGGGCCATGAGCTTCTCCATTAATGTACATAGAACACATACCGCAAATTCCTTCACGACAATCGTGGTCAAAAGCCACAGGTTCTTCATCTTTAGCTACCAATTGCTCATTCAAAACATCCATCATTTCTAAAAATGACATGTGTTCTGAAATATCAGTAACTTTATAATCTACCATTTGACCTTTATCGTTTGGTCCTTTTTGTCTCCAGATTTTTAACGTTAAATTCATTTACTTAGGATTTAGTTTTTAGCGAAAAGTGAAAGGTTTAATTATTTTTTTATTGAGTATTAGCACTACTAATTTCGGTAATTAAATCTTCTATCTCTTTGCTATATTTTATATATTTTAAATCTTTTATTATTATTTGTTATCTCTAATTCAAATAAAGAACTTATTGTATGGCAATTTGCACAAAAGAACTAGCCTTTTCGCTCCTTACAACGCTCTATTTATACGAACGAGTTTTTAGCTCAATATCTTTAAATTCTAGTTCTTCTTTATGTAAAACAGCTTCGCTAGGTTCTCCTTTATATTCCCAAGCAGCAACATAAGCGTAATCTTTATCGTTACGCAATGCTTCTCCTTTTTGTGGACCTTCAGTTTCTACAGATTCTTCTCTAAAATGACCACCACAAGATTCTTTACGGTTAAGCGCATCTAGCGCAAACAATTCTCCTAATTCTAAGAAATCTGCTACACGTCCTGCTTTTTCTAATTCTTGATTAAATTCATTTAGACTTCCTGTTACTTTTACGTTTTTCCAGAAATCTTCTCGTATTTCTTTAATTTCTGCAATGGCTTCTTTTAAGTGTTTTTCGTTACGTGCCATACCAACTTTATTCCACATAACCACTCCTAATCGTTTATGGAAATAATCTACAGAATGTGTTCCTTTGTTATTAATAAAGAAATCCAAACGCTCTTTTACTGCTTTTTCTGCTTCTTCAAATTCTTTGGTATCTGTTGCTATTTTTCCTGTTCGGATATCATTAGATAAATAATCTCCAATGGTATATGGCAATACAAAATAACCATCTGCTAATCCTTGCATCAATGCAGAGGCTCCAAGTCTGTTAGCTCCATGATCTGAGAAATTTGCTTCTCCAATACAATACAAGCCAGGAATGGTTGTCATTAAATTATAATCTACCCAAACGCCACCCATTGTGTAGTGTGTTGCTGGATAAATCATCATTGGTGTTTTGTATGGATTTTCGGCAACAATTTTTTCATACATTTGGAATAGATTTCCATATTTTTCTTCGATTACCGCTTCTCCTAATTCCAATATTTTTGCTGCAGATGGGTTTTTATCTCCGTGTAATAATGCTTGTTCGGTTCCATAACGGTTAATTGCTGTTTTAAAATCTAAATAGACTGCTTCTCCTGTTGCATTAACTCCATAACCAGCATCGCAACGTTCTTTTGCTGCTCTTGATGCTACATCACGTGGCACAAGGTTTCCAAATGCAGGATAACGTCTTTCTAAATAATAATCTCTATCTTCTTCTGGTATTTCTGTTGGTTTTTTTCTTCCTTCGCGAATTGCCATCACATCGTCCATATTTTTTGGTACCCAAATTCGTCCGTCATTACGTAACGATTCGGACATTAAAGTTAGTTTGGATTGGTAATCGCCACTTCTTGGAATACAGGTTGGATGGATTTGTGTATAACAAGGATTTGCGAAGTATGCACCTTTTTTATGTATTTTCCATGCTGCAGTTGCATTGGAACCCATTGCATTGGTTGATAAATAATATACATTTCCATAACCTCCAGAGGCTACTACTACAGCATGTGCCGAATGTCTGGAAATTTCTCCAGTTATTAAGTTACGTGCAATAATTCCTCTTGCTTTTCCATCAATAAGTACCACATCTAACATTTCGTGTCTGTTAAACATTTCTATTTTACCACGAGCTATTTGTCTATTCATTGCAGAATATGCTCCTAATAGTAGTTGCTGTCCTGTTTGTCCTTTGGCATAAAATGTTCTCGATACAAGCACACCACCAAAAGAACGGTTGTCTAATAAACCACCATAATCGCGTGCAAAAGGTACACCTTGTGCTACACATTGGTCAATAATATTTCCAGATACTTCTGCCAAACGATATACATTGGCTTCTCTAGAACGATAATCGCCACCTTTTACGGTATCGTAAAATAAACGATAGTTACTATCGCCATCGCCTTGGTAATTTTTTGCAGCATTAATTCCACCTTGTGCAGCAATAGAGTGTGCTCTACGTGGCGAATCTTGGTATGCGAATGCTTTTACATTATATCCTAATTCAGCTAATGTAGCTGCGGCAGAGCCTCCTGCCAATCCAGTTCCAATAACAATAATGTCTATATTACGTTTGTTTGCTGGATTTACTAAGTTAATTTTGTCTTTATAAGTTGTCCATTTGTCTGCTATTGGACCTTTAGGAACTTTAGAATCTAATTTTGCCATAATATCTTAATGATTGAAATAATGAAAAAGTGCTATAAATATGAATAATGCTGGTATTACAATTGAATATGCTTTTGCTACTTTTTCAAATCCTTTGGTGTATTTATTGTTTAAACCCATTGATTGAAATGCGGAATTAAATCCATGTAACAAATGCAATGCTAGGAATATAAATGCAATTACATAAACTACTACTGTAATTGGCGATTGAAAATTATGCACCAACTCTTCGAAATATCGTGTTGGGTTAGATGGTAATTTTTCAATATACTTGTAATTCATTTCGTGTGCCCAAAAATCCTTAAAATGTAAAACTAAAAAGAATAGAATTGCTAGTCCTGAATAAATCATATTTCTACTCATCCAAGTAGAATTTGCTGCGCCATTATTTTTGTAGTATTTTACGCTTTGTGCTTTTCTGTTTTTTAATTCTAATACAAATCCCAATATAAAATGAAATATAACTCCAAGCATTAATATGGGTTGCATTATAAATTGAATTAATGGGTTTGTTCCCATAAAATGAGATGCTGTATTAAACGCATCTTCGCTAAAAACAGACAGCAGATTTACTGCTACGTGTATTAACAAGAAAAAGACTAAAAATAGTGCCGATAGTGCCATAGCATACTTTCTGGCAAGTGATGAAGATAAAAATCCGCTCATAATTTGATTAATTTAATAAAGTAACAAAGGTAACATTTAATACTTAGATTTTAATATGATATTTATCATATTTGTTATTTAGAATGATTTTATATAAGGAACAAAAAATAATTATTGGTTAACTTTATAAAATTGTAGTTATGAATTATGTATCTTTTCACTTATAAAAAGAAAAGTAACTATGTACAGCAAAAAAATAACCTTTAAAAACAAACAAGGACAATTACTCACAGGCGAGATTGATTTACCTATTGATAAAAAGCCTTTAAATTATGCTTTATTTGCACATTTTTTTACTGGAAATAAAAATTTTACTGCGGTTCGTAATATTTCTCGTGCGCTTACGCAAAATCAGATTGCAGTAATGCGTTTTGATTTTACTGGTTTAGGAAAAAGTGAAGGTAATTTTGAAGATACTAATTTTACAACCAATATTTCTGATTTGATTTCGGCTGCACAATTTTTAACAACTAATTTTCAGGCTCCTAAATTAATTGTTGGACATTCTCTTGGTGGTGCTGCTGCTATTTATGCTGCAAAACAAATTAAATCTATTGAGGCTATTGCAACTATTGGTGCTCCTGCACATCCTAGCCATGTAGCACATTTATTCTCTACACATTTAGAAGAAATTGAATCGGATGGAGAAGCTATTATTACTATTGGTGGTAGAAAGTTTACCATAAAAAAACAATTTTTAGAGGATATACACTCTAAAGATTTACCTAAAATTTTAAAAGATTTACGAAAGCCTATCTTAGTATTCCATTCGCCACAAGATAAAGTAGTGGAAGTTATCAACGCTCGTGAAATTTACAAAGCTGCCCATCACCCTAAAAGTTTTATTTCGTTAGATGGTGCTAATCACTTATTAACCAATAAACAAGACTCTTTTTATGTTGGTAAAGTTATTTCTAGTTGGGCAAATCGCTATGTTAATCCAGATGAACAGGAAGAGCTTTCTACAGACAAGTCTGTTGTAGTTCGTATTGGTAGAGAAAAATACACGACCGAAATTGTTGCAAGAACGCATGCTATTTTAGTTGATGAACCAAAAAAATATGGTGGTAAAGATGCTGGTATGAGTCCTTATGAATTACTTCTAGCTAGTTTGGGCTCTTGTACTGCAATTACTTTACGGATGTATGCAGATAGAAAAGAATGGAACTTGCGCGAAGTAAAGGTACATTTAGAACATTTTAAGCAACATGCTAAAGATTCTAAAGATTGTACAAATTCGAATACTAAAATTGATGTTTTTGTTCGTGAAATTAAACTAAAAGGAAATCTTACTGAAGAGCAGAAAAGCCGCTTACTACAAATTGCTAATAAATGTCCTGTACATAAAACTTTAGAGAATACGATTAATATTGAAACTCGATTACGGGAATAAATGGTATTAGGTATAATTATCACGCAAACCTCAAATCGCTTCAAAAAGTTTACCATGCAACGGTCTAACTACACCTTTTAGTTCTAAATTTAACAGTAAACTAGATACCTTATAGATTGGTAAATTATTGTGTAAAGCAATAATATCTAAGGTTTGTTTGCCTTCTTTTAATAAGTAATTGTACAATAGTGTTTCGCTACTATCTAAATTTACAAATAATTTTTTTTGAATTGCTTTTGGTTTTGTTTGCTCCCAATTTAATAAATATGCCAAATCTTTTGCCGATTGTAATAACGCTGCTTTGTTGGTTTTTATTAAATTATTGCATCCTTTACTGTAGATGTCTGTAATACGTCCTGGCAAAGCAAATACATCTCTATTGTATGAATTGGCAATGTCTGCAGTTATTAACGAACCTCCTTTGTCGGCAGATTCAATTATTATGGTTGCTGTAGATATTCCTGCAACAATCCTGTTTCGCTTTATAAAATTATTTCTATCTGGATTGGTTTTACTCCAAAAATCGGTTAATAATCCTCCATTTTCTTGCATTTTTAATGCTTCTTTTTGGTGTTTTGTAGGATAAATTTTATCTAATCCATGTGCCAATACAGCAATAGTTTGTAAATGATGTTTTATTGCCAGTTGGTGAGATAATATATCAACACCATAAGCTAATCCACTTATTATTATAGGATTATACTTTTTTATTTCAACAAAAAATTTATTTAAAAAACTTCTTCCATAGTTGGTAATATTTCTTGTTCCTACAATACTAATAATACGTTGTTGCTTTAAATTTATGCTGCCTTTTTGAAAAATAACGAGTGGACTATCTACACAGTGTCTTAAATG
>WFMU01000223.1 GCA_015488935.1 Flavobacteriaceae bacterium
ACCTACAACAATGGCTAATTTTACCAAAAAAAATAAAAATTGACGGTATTTATAACTGATTTTGTACATAAAATAAATTCCAAAAACAAAAACTTCGTATCAAATATTGTTTTTGTACTTTTGAGCAACAAAGAAACGAAAAATACATTTAGCATCTTTGTACCTTTATAAGAATAATGAAAAACAAAGAAACCATCATATTAGGTATTGACCCTGGAACAACAATTATGGGTTTTGGTATTATTAAAGTTGTAAATAAACAAATGGAATTTGTTTTATTAAACGAGCTTATTTTAAAAAAATACGACAATCACTATTTGCGATTAAAAAAGATTTTTGAGCGTACCATCCAATTAATTGATACCTATAATCCAGATGAAATTGCTATTGAAGCTCCTTTTTTTGGTAAAAATGTACAATCGATGTTAAAACTAGGTCGTGCACAAGGTGTTGCTATGGCTGCTGGTTTATCTCGCGAGGTTAGCATTACCGAATATGCACCAAAAAAAATAAAAATGGCCATTACTGGAAATGGAAATGCTTCCAAAGAGCAAGTTGCCAAAATGTTACAAAGTATGCTTCAATTAAAAAAACTGCCAAAAAATTTAGATGCTACCGATGGTTTGGCTGCTGCTGTTTGTCATTTTTATAACAAAGGAAAAGTTTCTGGTGGAAAATCGTATACTGGTTGGGGCGCTTTTGTAAAACAAAATGAAAAACGAGTAAAAAAATAAGTTACAAAACCAAACTTTAATCGTTATACGTATAGTATGACCACAGATATAATCGAAATAAATAATTTTATTGTCTTAATAGAGCAATCTTACGCAAATAAAATCACAACAGAAAACTGTGGCCTTGACGATGAAATTATTGGTATTTCATTTTATGGTTCTGGTGATGTAGCGTTAAATATTAACTATAAAAATCAGCAAAAAACCATACAAAACACTTCTGGAATTGCAACCTCCTTTTTTGGAAATGATAAGGTTTCTTTTACGCACAAAATTGCACCAAATAAAGCATTACAATCTATTAGTATTTTTTCTACAATTAAAAATTTACACAAATTACCGCAACACGAGTTCGAAATTTATAACCAGTATTTACAACCACTTTTATATCCGAAAAGTGATTTTGTAGAAGGACCACAAATTTTTATGAATCTAGATATGCAAAAAGCTGTTGAAAAAATATGTAATACGACATATACTGGTGCTACACGAAAACTTTTTATTAAAAGTCAAGTTATGGAATTACTTTCTCACTTTTTTGCAATAATTTCTAATAAAAATTGGAAAGAGAATACCATTCCTAAAAAGGAAATTGAAAAACTATACCAAGCAAAAAAAATACTTTCTAATAATATGGTATCGCCACCATCTTTAAATGAATTATCCAAACAAATTGGTCTTAATAACTACAAACTAAAGAAGAATTTTAAAGAGCTATTTGGCATTCCTGTCTTTAAATATTTACAAAACGAGCGTTTGGAAAAAGCACACGAATTATTGTGTAATGGGAATACGAACATTCAAGAAACTGCTTGGTTTGTTGGTTACGAGAGTTTAAGTTCTTTTTCGAATGCTTTTACCAAAAAATTTGGATTTAGACCAAGTCAAATTAAAAAGTAATCCTTTTAAAACAAATAATTATCCTTTTAAAACAAGTCTATAAATTTATATAAACAGATTTTTGTTGTCTAATTTATATACTTATTACATGAAACCGTTTAGAGCAATTTTAGCAGGAATAATCGTTTGGATTTTTATTTTTATTACGTTTAGTATTATGAGTAGCATTCCAATTATTAAAGATTCCGAAATACAACAAAACCTCATTATTTACATCTTATTATTTCCTTATGTCCTTTTTGGAATACGATTTTATTATAAAAAAGAACAGCAAACTAATGGTTTTATTATTGGTTTAATCATGGCATTTACAAGCATTATTTTAGATGCATTGATTACGGTTCCTTTAGTTATTATTCCACATGGTGGAAGTTATGCTTCTTTTTTTAGTAGTCCCTTTTTAGGAGTTACTTTTATTTTATTTTTAGGAATCGTATTTTTTTATTGGAAATTAAAAGTCTTACCAAACAACAAACATGCAAACTAGAAGAATTTTTATTACAAACGTTTCCAAAATTGCAGTAGCAACTATTGGTATTTTATCCATCGGAAAATATGTTTCGTTTTCGCAACCAAATCCTAGCAAGAAAAACAATATACAAGTTACCAAGAGTAATAC
>WFMU01000224.1 GCA_015488935.1 Flavobacteriaceae bacterium
ACCATAAACCTCTCCTTTCATTATCCATACCTTTACACCTATTTTACCATAAGTTGTATTTGATTCTACCAAAGCATAATCTATATCTGCTCTAAAAGTTGAAAGTGGAATTCTTCCTTCTTTATATTGCTCTGTTCTTGCCATCTCTGCTCCATTCAAACGTCCAGAAATCTCAATTTTAATTCCTTCTGAATTCATTCTCATGGTAGCTTGTATTGCCATTTTAATTGCTCTCTTGTAAGAAATTCTATTTTCTATTTGACGGGCAACACTAGCAGCTACTAAATGTGCATCTAATTCTGGCCTTTTAATTTCAAAAATATTAATTTGAACTTCTTTACCAGTAATTTTTTTTAATTCTTCTTTTAATTTATCAACTTCTTGACCTCCTTTCCCGATAATAATACCAGGTCTTGCAGTTGTAATTGTAACTGTAATTAGTTTTAAAGTTCTTTCAATTATGATACGAGATACACTAGCTTTATATAAACGTGCAGAAACATATTCTCTGATTTTATAGTCTTCAGCAAGTTTATCACCATAGTCATTTCCACCATACCAGTTAGATTCCCATCCTCTAATGATACCTAATCTATTTCCTATTGGATTTGTTTTTTGTCCCATATCTATTTACGAATTGCTTTCTGATTTTACTCCTAATACTAATGTTACATGATTAGAACGTTTTCTAATACGATGTGCTCTACCTTGTGGTGCTGGTCTTAATCTCTTAAGCATACTTGCACTATCTACATAAATCTCTTTTACAAATAATCCTGCATCTTCAATAGCTGCATCTTCATTTTTCGCTTGCCAATTTGCAATTGCTGAAAGTAACAGTTTTTCTAAATTAATAGATGCTTCTTTTGGATTAAATTTTAAGATTTGAAGTGCTTTTTCAACTTCCATACCTCTTACTAAATCAGCAACGATACGCATTTTTCTTGGCGATGTTGGACAACCGTTTAGTTTTGCAAAAAATTGATTCTTTCTTGCTTCTTTACGTTGTTCTGCCATTAATCTTTTACGACTTCCCATAATCTAGTTATTTTCTACCTTTGTTTTTATTACCTCCATGTCCTCTAAAAGAACGTGTTGGCGAAAATTCTCCTAATTTATGACCAACCATATTTTCTGTAACATATACTGGTATAAATTGTTTACCATTATGTACTCCAAATGTTTGACCTACGAAATCTGGACTTATCATAGAAGCTCTAGACCACGTTTTTATCACAGGACTTTTTCCTGATTCTTTATTTTTTTGGACTTTTCTTTCTAGCTTATAGCTAATAAATGGTCCTTTTTTTAATGAACGAGCCATAGTTTAATTATTTTTTTCTGCGTTCTATAATATGTTTATTACTATCTTTTGCTTTAGAACGGGTTCTAAATCCTTTTGCAGGAATACCGTTTCTAGAACGAGGATGACCTCCAGAAGATTTACCTTCTCCACCACCCATTGGATGATCAACAGGGTTCATCACAACTGGTCTTACTCTAGGTCTTCTACCCAACCATCTACTTCTACCAGCTTTACCTGATACAACTAATTGGTGTTCTGAGTTAGAAACAACTCCGATAGTTGCTTTACAAGTTACTAAGATTAATCTTATTTCACCTGAAGGCAATTTTACAGTTGCATATTTTCCTTCTCTTGCCATTAATTGAGCGAATGAACCTGCACTTCTTGCCATTACAGCACCTTGTCCTGGTCTTAACTCAATACAAGAGATTACAGTTCCTAACGGAATATCACTTAGTGGCATTGCATTTCCAACTTCAGGAGCAATCTTATTTCCTGATAAAATCACTTGTCCAACTTTAAATCCGTTTTGTGCAATCACATATCTTTTTTCTCCATCTGCATAAAACAACAATGCTATATATGCAGTTCTATTTGGATCATACTCAATTGTTTTAATAGTTGCAGGAATATTCTCTTTATCTCTTTTAAAATCGATAATACGATATTTTTTCTTATGACCACCACCTATATTACGTGTTGTCATTCTTCCTTGACTATTTCGCCCTCCACTTCTCTTCTTTGGAGCTAACAAACTCTTTTCAGGTTTTGAGGTAGTAACCATATCAAAATCGGTTACAACTCTAAAACGCTGACCAGGTGTTACTGGTTTTAATTTTCTTAATGCCATCTTCTAGATATTGCTATATAAATCAATATTATCTCCTTCTGCTAACTGTACTACAGCTTTTTTATAAGCCGATTTCATTCCTGTAACCATACCTTTTTTTGTATATTTAGTATTTCTTTTTACAGGATAGTTCATCGTTCTAACATTTACAACAGAAACTCCATAAGCAGCTTCAATTGCCGATTTAATTTCTATCTTGTTAGATTTACTTTTTACAGCAAATGTATAGCAATTTAATACTTCACTAGCATCCATTGCTTTTTCCGTAATTATTGGTTTTATTAAAATACTCATTGCTATTATTTTGTAAAGTTAGCTTCTATTTGTTCTAAACATGCTTCAGAAATAACTAATTTATTCGTGTTCAAAATACTATAAGTGTTTAACTCTGAAGTTTTTACGACTTTTACACCTTGTAAATTTCGCG
Organism: Flavobacteriaceae bacterium; assembly: GCA_015488935.1. GTDB lineage: Bacteria > Bacteroidota > Bacteroidia > Flavobacteriales > Flavobacteriaceae > S010-17. The sequence goes on from WFMU01000224.1 coordinate 2,584, forward strand.
AAGACAAATATACATTATTATTTGTTTCTGCCAAGACAAATAGAGAT
>WFMU01000225.1 GCA_015488935.1 Flavobacteriaceae bacterium
ATATATAATTTCCCATTAAGTTCTGTAAAGTTTTCTAAAAAATAACCTATACTAACAAGTGCTATAATACACAGAAAAATAATTTGTAAAAATAATTTCATTTTTCAATAATTTCACTACAAAAATAGTGTTTTAATACCATTGTAGAATGGTACAAATTAGTTTTCTAATAGTTTCTTATATCAATTGCCATAATTGGATTAGTTTATTGTTACTTTTAATGGTGATGCTATTCGCTTTGCAAAATTATTTAAATAGGTATTCCATTGTGTTGGATTTTCAAACTGCTTACTTTTTTTCCATCCAAAACCTGTGTAATAGGTCAATTTTTTATTTGGTATTTTAACTTTCGCATATTGATTTTTAACTTCATCTTTTTCGTTTTTATAGATATCAAAAGCTATGATATCTTTTTTATTTGTAAAAACAACTCCTGTTCCTAGTTCCGAATCGTCTAAATTTTCCCAATAACTTATAAAACCATTTTCTTTATCGGTAGTTTTTAAACCATCATTTTTGTGTAAGGTTAATCCAACAGAAACCGTATCTGAACCATCTAAATTAATTTCAAATTTTGATAGGTTATTTCCTTTATCTAAAGTAATAATTCTATTTTCTTTTATCTTTTTACCGTTTGCATCCCAAGTAGCATATTTTAAACTAAACTGTGTTCGGATTGGACCTGTCATTAGCGTTTTATAGTTACTAAAATTTTTAGAATTATAATAGGTTGTATCTACTTTTACAGATATTCCACCACAACCTCTACTTACTCCTACATGATAGTTGTCTAGTCCTTCGCCAGTATCTTTATGGTAAGTTCCTGTTTTGTCTGCATATTTTTTGTACCATTTGTTAATAATTGGATATTCAACACGTTTCAACCAACAGTCAACACCACTAGAAAGTGTTCCGCCTTCAACGCCTTCTTCTTTCATTTTTTGTGCTGTAGGACCGTAAACTCTAAAGGCTACTTTATCGTTTTCCCATGCGTAATCGTCGGTTCGTTCTGGTACAAATCGCGAATAACATATTGCTTCTGCTTTTTGTTTGTCTTTTCGTTTTGCTAAGGTATATTCGGATTTATCGTTTGCCTTGACTTTTGGTTGGAATAATAATTCGTCTGCTTTTCCGTCTTTGTTGGTATCTACATACTGCACAATTTGCGGTTTTTGTTGCATATCTACCATCACATAATCTTCCAAATTATCGGTTTCTTTTAGTTTTAGTTCCGATTTGGTAAGGGTTACTGTTTCAAATGTTCTTGGTAAATTTAGGTTGTTCTTTACGGAAATGGTTGTTTTTTCTTTGTTGCAGGATACTATAAATAGCATTCCTATAAGAAAAATGATTTTAGTTAGTGGTTTCATTTTTTTGGTTTTAATTTATGTTTCTTTTTATTTCACGTTAATTTTTCAATACCAAAGTTTCGGAAGCAAAGCGTTTTGTTTCTTTTATTTCATGTAAAAGTCGCAAAGTATTACGCAAAGATGCAAAGTTTTTATCTTAACTCAATTTCGATATTCCGTATCTACTCTTTCGTCTTTGTTCTTTTGTCTTTGCTCTTTTATCTTTGTTCTTTCATCTTTTCAAAAAAATCAATCTTCATTTGCTGGTTTTCCTATGGTTGCTAGTATTCCGCCATCTACATATATAATTTGTCCATTAATAAATTTACTTGCTTCGGATGCTAAGAATACGGCTGTTCCTGCTAAATCTTCTGGGTCTCCCCAGCGTCCTGCTGGTGTTCTTCCTACGATAAAATCGTTAAATGGATGTCCATCTACACGTATTGGTGCTGTTTGTGTTGTGGCAAAATAACCTGGTCCAATTCCGTTTATTTGTACGTTGTATTTTGCCCATTCGGTTGCCATATTTCTGGTTAACATTTTAAGTCCACCTTTTGCTGCGGCGTAAGCTCCAACAGTGTTTCGTCCTAATTCGCTCATCATAGAACAGATGTTTATTATTTTACCACTTTTACGTGCTATCATTCCTTTAATAACGTGTTTTGCCATAATAAACGGACTTACCAAATCGACTTTTAATACTTGTTCAAAATCGGCTACTTCCATTTCTTCTAATGGTGTACGTTTAATGATTCCTGCATTATTGACTAGTATATCTATATTTCCTACTTCTTTTTCGATTTTAGCAATGGCTTGAATTACTTCTTGTTCTTCGGTTACGTTAAATTTGTAACCAAAGGCGTTTAATCCCCATATTTTGTATTGAGCTACTGCTGCATCTAACTTTTCTTGTGAGGAATTTCCATTGATTATTAAGGTTGCTCCTGCTTCGCCCAAGCCTTTTGCCATTGCCATTCCTAGTCCATGTGTGCCTCCTGTTATTAAGGCTATTTTGTTTTCTAAATTGAATAGTTTGTTCATTTTTTTATATTGTTTCGCAGAGATACACAAAGAAACACAGAGGTGCACAGAGTTTCTCTTTACTCTCTCCTCTTTTCTCTTTGCTCTTTATTCTTTGCTCTTTGTTCATTTTTTTATATTGTTTCACAGAGATACACAAAGAAACACAGAGGTGCACAGAGTTTCTCTTTTCTCTCTCCTCTTTTCTCTTTGCTCTTTGCTCTCTTCTCTTTGTTCATCTTTCTATATTGTTTCACAGAGATACACAAAGATACACAGAGGTGCACAGAGTTTCTCTCTCCTCTCTCCTCTCTCCTCTCTCCTCTTTTCTCTTTTCTCTTTATTCTTTTCTCTTTTCCCCAACAATTACCTCAACTCTGTTATTTTACAATGATCCATATCGCCATAATCTAAATTTTCTCCTGCCATTCCCCAAATAAATACATAGTTACTTGTTCCTGAACCTGCGTGGATAGACCATGGTGGTGAGATTACTGCTTGTTCGTTTTGTAGCCATATATGTCTGGTTTCTTTTGGTTGTCCCATAAAATGAGATACTGCTTGTTCTTTTGGTACTTCGAAATAAAAATATACTTCCATTCGTCTATCGTGACTATGTGCTGGCATGGTATTCCATACAGAACCTGTTTTGAGTTCGGTCATTCCCATTTGCAATTGGCATGTTTTTACAATACTGTTTACAATTAGTTTTCGAATAGTTCTTGCATTTGCAGTTTCTAAAGTTCCTAATTCTACTATTTCTGCGTCTTCTTGACTTACTTTTTGGGTTGGAAATGTTTTGTGTGCTGGTGTAGAATTTAGGTAAAAGTGTGCTGGATTCTTTTCGGATTTACTAGCAAATACTACTTCTTTACTTCCTTTTCCTACATATAATGCTTCTTTGTATTCTAAAGTGTATTCTTTTCCATCTACTTTTACGGTTCCTGTTTGCCCTACATTTATTATTCCTAGTTCTCTACGTTCTAAAAAATAATCTGCTTTTAATGGTTCTATGGTTTCTAACTTCACTTCTTTTTTAATTGGTATTACGCCTCCTGTTGCGTATCTATCGTAATGCGAATAGGTCCATTTTATCACATCTTTATGCATTACTTTTTTAATTAAGAATTCTTTTCTCAATTGCTTGGTAGTCATTTTTTTTACTTCTTTTGGACTGGAAGCGTATCGTACTTTATATTTTTTACCCATGGTATTTTTTGTTTTATCTTCTTACTTCTTTTATGATTTGTAATGTTTGTTTTACTTGTTTTTCTAACTCTTTAAAATTACTACTTTTTAAGATTTCTTTGGTTATTAATTTAGAACCCATTCCAACGCATGTTGCTCCTGCTTTAAACCAAGATTGTAAATTTTCTTTGGTTGGTGCTACGCCTCCAGTTGGCATAATACTCGTCCACGGACAAGGTCCTTTTATGGCTTTTACAAATGCTGGTTCGTATATTCCTCCTGGAAATAATTTTATAATTTCTGCTCCTAATTCTTCTGCTTTTGCTATTTCGGTTAAGGAACCACATCCTGCACTCCAAAATACTTTTTTTCGATTACATACCAAAGCAATATCTTCTCTTAATACTGGCGTTACTACAAAATTTGCTCCTAGTTGCATGTATAAAGATGCTGTTCCTGCATCTGTAACGGAACCTACACCTAATATCATTCCGTCTAATTCTTTTAGTGCGTATTTGTTTAATTCGGCAAAGACTTCGTGTGCAAAATCTCCTCGATTGGTAAATTCTAATAGTCTTGCTCCACCATCGTAACATGCTTTGATTACTTTTTTTCCTTGTGCTATATTATCGGTGTAAAATAATGGTACTAGTCCTGTTTGTTCCATTATGGTTGCTACTTGTATTCTTGTATATTTTGCCATTTCCCATTCTTACCTTCCAAAGGGAAGGGATTTTCTTAATTATTAAAATTCACCTTCAGTTTCTTTTATTTATTTCTAGTTTTTTAGATTTTAACGAGAGACTCTCCCTGAGCTATCGCCATGCATTAATTTTTCTACTTCTGCTATACTTACCAAATTGGCATCTCCTTTTATAGTGTGTTTTAAACAGGATGCTGCCACTGCAAAGTCCAAGGCTTTTTGGTCATTTTCTGGATTTTTTATCAATCCATAAATTAGTCCTCCCATAAAGCTATCTCCTCCACCAACTCTATCTACTATATGTGTTATTTGGTATGTGGTAGATTGGTACATGGTTTTTCCATCGTATAAAACACCTGCCCAAGTATTGTGCGATGCACTTATAGAACCTCGCAATGTGGTAATTACTTTTTTTGCTTTTGGAAATTTTTCCATCATCTGTTTGCATACGGATAAAAATGCTTCTGCGGTTACTTTATGTCCGTCTTTGGTAATATCTAATCCTTCTGGTTTGATTCCAAAATGTTTTTCGGCATCTTCTTCGTTTCCTAAAATAATATCACAATACGATGTTAATTCGGTCATTATTTTTTCTGAATTCACACCATACTTCCATAATTTTGCTCTGTAATTTAGGTCTGTAGATATGGTTATTCCCATTTCACTGGCTACTTTTACTGCTTCTAAACATACGTCTGCTGCTCCTTGCGATATGGCTGGTGTAATGCCTGTCCAATGAAACCAATTGGCATCTTTAAATACAGTTTTCCAATCTATCATTCCTAGTTTTATTTCCGCAATAGCGGAGTGTGCTCTATCGTAAATTACTTTACTTCCTCTAGATACTGCGCCTGTTTCCAAAAAATATATTCCCAATCGTTCGCCGCCAAAAATTATTTTATCGGTTCCAACACCTCGTTTTCGCATTTCCATTAAGGCACATTGTCCAATATCGTTTTGTGGCAATCTGGTTACAAAATCTACTGGAATTCCATAGTTTGCTAATGAAACTGCTACGTTACTTTCTCCACCACCATACATCGCATCCAAATTATTGGTTTGCGAAAAACGTAAATTGTTTGGTGGTGCTAATCGCAACATTATTTCTCCAAAGGTGATTACTTTCATTTTATATTTTTTAATTATTACATTCCAAAAACTCTTGGTAACCACATACTTAATATTGGAAAATAGGTGATTACAAACAATGCTATTATCATTGCGATGTATAATGGTATTAATGGTTTTATGACTTTTTCTATGGTGGTATTGGCAATTCCTACTCCTACAAATAGTACGGAACCTACTGGTGGTGTACATAAGCCAATGGATAGGTTTAACACCATCATTATTCCAAAATGTACTGGATCTATTCCTAGTTTGGTTACTATGGGTAAAAATATGGGTGTAAATATTAATATGGCTGGTGTCATGTCCATAAATACACCTATAAATAGCAGTAATAAGTTGATAATTAGCAGGATTACTACTTTATTATCGCTTATTCCTAACAGTACATTGCTTAAATTTTGTGGTATGTTTTCGTACGACATAATCCACGACATACTCATAGATGCTCCTATGAGCAACATTACAATGGCTGTTGTTCCTACACTGTCTAATAGTATTTTTGGTAGGTCTTTAATTGTTATTTCTTTGTACCAAAATGCTAGTAGTAAGGTGTATAATACCGCTATGGCGGATGCTTCGGTTGCTGTGAATATTCCTGCTACAATTCCTCCTATTACAACAACTAGTAAAAATAAACTTGGAATTGCTTTTATAAAGCTGCTTAATATTTCTTTTATACTGCTTCGTTCTCTTGTTTTGTAACCTTTCTTTTTTGCCCATATTACGGCCACTATCATTAGGAATAATCCTGTTAATATTCCTGGTATGTATCCTGCTAAAAATAGTGCTGCTATAGATACTCCTCCACTAGCCAACGAATATACTATCAATACGTTACTTGGCGGAATTAGTAATCCTGTGGTGGATGATGTGATGTTTACTGCTGCACCAAATTCTTTGGAATAGCCTTCTTTTTCCATTTCTGGTCCTAAGATACTTCCCATTGCGGATGCGGATGCCATTGCCGATCCTGCAATTGCTCCCATCATCATGGCAGATACGATGTTGATTAATGCCAATCCTCCGGGAAGTGAACCAATGAGTGTTTTTGCAAAGTCTATGAGTCTTTTTGCAATTCCGCCATTGTTCATTAATTGTCCTGATAATATAAAAAAGGGTATTGCCAACAAGGCAAAACTATCTAATCCTGTGGCTATTCGTTGTGCTATAGTTGTAAATGCTGGTAATGCTGGTATGCTAATTAACATGGTTAATAAGGATGCTATGGCTATACTCCACGCTACGGGTACTCGTATGGCTAACAATACAATAAAGCTAAGTACTAAGACGATTATTGGTGCGTATTCCATCATATCTTTTTTGTTATTATATCGTTTATTTTATAGTAAATAATTAGCAATCCGCTTAGTGGTATTACTGCATATACTACGGCTAATGGTATCTGTAATGCTGGTGAATTTTGGTTTAATACGGCGGTTATATATACCAATCGTAAACCGCCTATTACTAATACTAACAATGCAAATAGTATAATGATGGTATGTACTAAAATGGCTAGTTTCTTTTGTTTTTTTACGGAGAGTTTGTTGGATAGCACGTCTATTGCCACGTGCCTGTTTTTTCCTGAAATATATGCTGCTCCTAATACGCCTACCCAAATCATTAAATATCGTGCTAATTCATCGGTAAACGAACTTGGATTACTCATTACAAATCTTGTAAATACTTGCCATAATACGTTTAGTACCATTACTGCCATGATTATGGATAGTGATGCTGCTATGATTTTATCTATTTTTTGTCGTATCATTATTCTATTGCTTGTATTTGCTGAATTAGTGTATATACTTTTTTATCGTCTTTATATTCATTAAACATGGTTTTTACTTTTTCTGTAAATTTTGTTTTGTCTGGTTTTACCACTTCTACACCTGCTTTTTTTACTGCTTCTAGTGCTTCGTTTTCGGATTGTTCCCATAATTTTCTTTGGTATTTTACGGATGCGTCTGCTGCTTCTTGCAGCCATTTTTGTTCTTGACTTGTTAATCTATTCCATAATTGTGTTCCTATAATTAGCACGTCTGGTATTGCGGTATGTTCGTCTAACGAATAGTATTTACATACTTCGTATTGTCCAGAAAGGTAAAATGTTGGCGGATTGTTTTCTGCACCATCTACTACGCCTTGCTGTAATGCGGTGTATAATTCGCCTGAGGATATTGGTGTTGGTGAGCCTCCTAATTTTTTTACCATATTCATTGCAGTGGCGCTTTCCATTACTCTAATTTTCATTCCTTTTAGGTCTTCTGGACTGTTTACTTGTTTTGCTTTGGTATAAAAACTTCTACTTCCTGCATCGTAATATCCTAATCCTTTTAGCCAGTATTTTGTTCCACCGTCTAGGAGTTCTTTTCCTATTTTTCCGTCTAATACTTTAAAGCGATGTGCTTTATTTCTAAATAAAAATGGCAAACCGAATACTTTCATATCTGGGGCAAAGTTTTCCATTACTGCTGCAGATACTTTGGTCATTCCTAGACTTCCTATTTGTAACAATTCCAAACATTGTCTTTCGGAACCTAATTGGGAACTTGGATATATTTCGAGTTTCATTTTTCCTCCTGATTTTTTTTCGAGTTCTTCGCCCATTAAAACCATTGCTTTGTGTACTGGATGGTTTACATCTAATCCGTGTGCTAGTTTGATAGTTTTTGTTTTGGAAATGCTTGTGCATGAGATTAGCTGAACTGATAGAAGAAAGAAGAAAGAAGCAAAAAACGAAACGGAAAACCGAAGACGGAAGACCGAAGATTGAAAACTTACTTTTATATTTTTTTTAAATTCTTTCATTAATTTATTTGATTAAATGTTTTGGAAAATCGGTTACTTTTTCGCAACAAATTTGTTCCATTACTTGTTGTAATTGTGTTTTTAATATGTTTATGGTGTGTGTTCCTCCTTGGTTTCCTAGTGCTGCTACGCCATACATAAATGGTCTTCCCATAAAGGTAAATTCTGCTCCTGAGGCTAACATTCGTGCTATATCTGGTCCAGAACGTATGCCGCCATCTATCATTATTTTGGTTTTTCCTTGGTAGGTTTTTATTATTTTTTGTAGCGAATGTATGGTAGATTCTCCTGCGTCTAGTTGTCTTCCTCCATGATTGGATATAATAATTCCATCCATTCCTAATTGTATAGATTTTGCTACGTCAATTTCGTTTGCTACTCCTTTTATGACTATTTTCCCTTTCCATTTATCTCTTAATTTTTTTATTTTTTCTTCGTTTAATCTCCCTGAAAAGGTACTATCCATAAACGCGCCTAGTTGTTTTAAATCCAATCCTTTTGGCATATATGGTTCTAATGTTTTAAATGCTGGTTGTCCGTATTTTAAGGTTTGCATTGCCCATTTTGGTTTTCCTAATATTTGCATTATGTTTTGGAGTGTCATTCGTGGTGGCATTGCCAATCCGTTTCTGATGTCTCTTGGTCGATAGCCAAATGTTGGTACGTCTGCTAAAATTACAAGTACATCATATCCTGTTTCTGCTGCTCGTTTTAATATATCATCGGTTACTTTTTCTGCTGCTGGATGATAGAGTTGAAACCATGCTTTTCCTTCGGTAATTTCTGCTACGGTTTCGATACTACTTGTGGTTACGGTACTCAATACAAACGGAATATTTGCAGCTACTGCAGCTTTTGCTAATATATTGGTGGAATTTGGCCACATAAGTCCTTGTAATCCTACTGGTGCTATTCCAAATGGTGCACTGTATTCTACACCAAATAATTTGGTTTTTATTTCTGATTTTGTATGCTTACTCAAATATTCTGGTCGTAACTCTACTTCTTGAATATCGCTCATATTCTTTTGTAGATTTACATCTGCATTACAGCCACCATCTAAATACTCAAATGCAAATTTTGGTATTCGCTTTTGGGCTTTTGCTCTTAAATCGGCAATGGTCGGATATGTTGAATTATAAGGTAATTGCATCTTGTTACTCTTCTAATAATAATGGTGGTAATTTTTCTAGTTTGTAATTGTCTTTTAAGAATTTTGAGTTTATTTTTTTATCTGAAATTACCATTGCTGCTCCTAATGCTGTTCCTAATGGTGATTTTGTGGTTCTAATTTTATAATCTTTAAAATGATATGCCATTAATTTTACAAATACATCGTTATCTGTAAATCCGCCATCTATATATATTTGTTTTATCTCTTTGTTATTTCCAATGGCCATTTTTATGGTTTGTACTTGCAAAGCCATCAATTCTATCATTAGTTGGTGGAAGGCTTCTTCAAATTCGTGAAATGATTTTACATCGGTTTTATTTATTTGTTTTCGTTTTAATGTTATTCCTTCAAATTTAAAATAAATTTTTGGAGATGATATCAATCGCAGATACAAGTCTTTATTAAATTTTACATTTCGGTGATATCCGTATTCTTTCCCGTAAATTTCTCCTAGTTTTTCTATTTGTATTCGGTATTCATTTCCCATAAAAAATCGTGTTGCTTTTACTCGTTTTCCATCGATACGCATAAAATTTAAACAGTTGTTTTCTAGGTCTTCTTCGCTTAATATTTCATCGTTAAACGGATTTAATGAAATGCTCCATGTTCCTGTAGATAGCAATAAGAACGGCTTCTTTTTGCTAAATACATACGGTAATAATGCGGAGGAACTATCGTGAATTCCTACACCAATTTTTATTTTTTTATCGTTGTAGGTCATGTTAATACTTGTTTTGGTAGATACTATTGGTGCTAGTATTTCGTCTATTCCTTCTTTATAAACCCAATTGTGATAGGTGTTTGTTTTAAAATTCCACAGATTGGTATGGCAACCGATACCGGTAAATTCGCTTAAGGGTATTCCTGTAAACAAATAGGACAAATATTGTGGAAAGTGCAAAGCATATTTTATTTGCTTGAATATTTCTGGTTTGGTTTTTTTAATCCAATACAATTGTAATCCTGAATTTAATGCGCCATTTTGTGGCGATGCGGTTTCGCATGCTATTTTTTTTTCTCCACCATAGGTTGCATAAAATTCTTCTAGTACTTCTTTTGGTAAGGGTTTGGTATAATTATACAATGGTGTGAGTACTTTTCCGTTTTTATCTAAATGTACAAAACTTGCGCCATAAGATGAAAAATTGATAGCTACAATATTGTACCTTCCTGTGTTTAAAATTCTATCAAATCTTGTTTTTAGCCATTTTTTTAATCGTGCTAAGTCTTCGGTTGGATAGCCATCTTCGTCAACAATTTCGTCAATTCTTGTATATTCTCTATATACTTCTTGGTATTTAGAGTCGAATAAAAAAAACTTTTTGTTTGTTTTTCCTATGTCAAATACAGCGGTGACTTTTTGTTTTTTCATTTTTTTGTTCTTTAAGATTGTATTTACAATCCTGTTGCTACATTGTGTAAACCTCGTTCTTTTATTAATGTTTTTCGTATTTCAAATTGTCTAAATGCTGCTATTGGATTTATTGCGCCTCCTGTTTGTAATCGCGCTTGTTTTATTAGGGGTCTTACATCGGTTCTGTATGCATTTTGTAATATTTCTTGGCATTTGGTTACGTCATTTTCTTGTTGTGCTTGTCTTAATTCTGCTTGATTTACCAATAATGCTTGTGCATAGGCGATTAGAATGGCATCTAAAGATTGTAATAAATCTTCTAATGGATCTTTTACATTGTGACTTGCATCAATCATCCATGCTAAATCTGGATTGTTTGTATTGTTTTCCATTCCGTAAACCAATTCATTAAAGATTAGAAAAAGTACGTATGGTTTTATAGATCCTACGGTTAAATCGTCATCGCCATATTTACTATCGTTAAAATGAAATCCGCCAAGTTTACCTTTTAACATTAAGGTTGCTACAATCTGTTCGATGTTAGTATTTGGCAAATGGTGTCCTAAATCTACCAATGTATATGCTTTATCGCCACATGCTTCTGCCAGTAGTAGCGAGGTTCCCCAATCTCTAATTACGGTACTGTAAAAATTTGGTTCGTAGGGTTTGTATTCGATAAACATTTTCCAATCGCTTGGTAAGGTTTTATATATTTCTTGTAAGGAGTTTTGCGTGTTTTGTAGTGCTTTCTGAAAATTATTTTGCCCCGGAAAATTAGAACCATCTGCTAACCAAACGGTAATACTTTTGGAACCTAATTTTTTACCAATTTTAATTACTTGGTTGTTGTGTGCTATGGCTTGTTCTCTTACTGCTTTATTTACATTGGAAAGGGAACCATATTTGTAGGTTTCTTTGGCATTTGGTTGGTCTTGAAATGTATTGGAGTTTACGGCATCAAAGATAATATGATGGTTATCTGCTCTTTCTTTTATGGCTTTATAATCTTTTGGAATGTCCCAAGGAATATGTAAAGATATGGCTCCTGCGGTTTGGGTTAATTGGTGTAAAATACCTATATCGTCTATTTTTTGTTCTAATGTTGCTGGTTCTCCTCCGTAAGAAAATCTTCCGAAACGTGTTCCTCCTGCTCCGAGTGCCCAACTTGGAATAGCTACTTGAAAGTCTGCTAGTTTTTGAATAATCTCGTTGGTATTTACGCCACTTTTATCCAAATAATTACCTAAAAATTCTACTTGACTGTTTAATTCTTTGGTTTTCGTTTTATTAAAATCTGCTATTTGCTGTTTTTTTAATTGCATGTTTTCATTTTTTTCAAGCAATCCCAAAGTATTGAGATGCAAGGGTTTTCATTTGTACCTTTTTTTATAGCCTAAATTATCGCACAAATGCATTTGCCATTCCGCCATCTACATTAATGGTATTTCCTGTACTTTTATCTAAGATACTCACTAGTGCAAAAACGGCATTTGCAATATCTTCTGGTAAAATTATTTCATTTAGTAAATTTCGTTTTGCATAAAATGCTGGTAATTCTTCTACGGTAATTCCGTTTGCTTTTGCTCTTCCTTCTGCCCAAGTTCCTTCCCAAATTTTACTTCCTACAATTACACCATCTGGATTTACGGTATTTACTCGTATTTTATCTTTAGCAACTTCGGCAGCTAACAATCTTGTCATGTGTTGTTGTGCTGCTTTTGCGGTTCCATATCCTATATTATTTGGTCCAGAAACCAATCCATTTTTACTGGCAATATTTATTATATTTCCACCTAAACCTTGTTTACGCATTATTTCTACGCCTTTTTGCGCCATTAAAAATTGTCCTTTTACCAGTACATTTTGTAGGATATCCCAATCTTTAGTTGTGGTATCTTCCAATGGTTTTGATATTGCTAATCCTGCAGAGTGCACTACAATATCTACTCCTCCAAAATCCAAACAGGCTTGTTGGTATGCTTTTTCTATGGATTTTTTATCGGTCACATCACAAATAACTGTACTTACTTGGTCTTTTTTAAAGGTCGCTTTTGCTTCTGCTAGTGTTTCTTCTTTTAAATCGGTTAACACTACGTTTGCTCCTTCGGCAACTAGTTTATCTGCAATTGCTTTTCCAATTCCTCCACTTGCACCTGTTATTAATGCAACTTTTCTAGATAAAGCTTGTTCTTTTGGTTGGCGTTGTAATTTTGCTTCTTCTAAAAGCCAATATTCAATATCAAATGCTTCTTGTCTGGGTAATGATGTATAGGTTGATATTGCTTCTGCACCATACATTACATTTATAGCATTGCTATAAAATTCACTTGCTACACGTGCTGTTTGCTTGTTTTTTGCAAAAGTAAACATTCCTACTCGTGGAAAAATAATTACAATTGGATTGGCATCTCGTATTGCTGGACTATTATCGTGTTTACAGGTATCGTAATACGTTTGATATTCTTGGCGATATTTTTTAAATTCTGGAATTAGTTTTTGCAATACTTCATCGCTGTTTTTCAAATCAGAATCTGCATTAATTGACAACACCAAAGGTTGAATTTTTGTTCTTAAGAAATGATCGGGACAAGAAGTTCCTAAAGGAGCCAATCGTTCCAAATCATTGCTATTAATAAATTCTAATACTCTTGCATCATCCGTAAAATGACCAATCATTGGTTTGTTGCTTCCGCATAAACCCCTTAGTAATGGTGCAATTAATGCAGCCTGATTCTTCCTTTCCTCTTTCTCTAAACTTTTTAATTTTTGTCCGCCAAAAACTAATTTTTCTTTTGCTTTTTTGTTAATATATTCCGAAGCCATTTCAATAACTTCTAAACTATTTTGATAACATTCGTATGCGGTATCTCCCCAAGTAAACAAACCATGACTTCCTAATATTAAGCCTCTAATATTTGGATTCTCTGCTAGGCATTGCTCAATTTGTAATCCCAAATCAAATCCTGGTCTTTGCCATGGCACCCAACCCATTGTTTCTCCCCAAATTTCTTTGGTTATTTGTGCACTATTTTTGGCAGCTGCTACTGCAATAACCGAATCTGGATGTAAATGGTCTATGTGTTTAAATGGTAATAATCCGTGTAATGGCGTATCGATTGATGGCGCTTTGCTATTTAAATCGTAAATACAATGATTAAATAAGCCAACCATTTCATCTTCATAAGCTAAACCTCGATATACATTTTTTAATGCTCGTAGCTTATTAACGTACAAACCTGCTAATCCATTTCTTTTTAAACTTCCAATATCGCCACCTGAACCTTTAATGTACATTATTTCTGTTTCTTCTCCTGTTAAAGGATCTTTTTCTATTGTTCTACAGCTTGTATTTCCGCCACCATAATTCGTAATTCTTAAATCTGCTCCTAATAAATTGGATCTGTATAGTAATAATGCTACTTCATCGCCTTGCATGGTTTTTGCTTTACTTTCATCCCAAAGGTAATCTACATATTTAAAATCGGTTTTTTTTACTATCATATACGTTTTATAATCATTTTGAAAAGTAAAAATATTTTTATCCTTTAAATATTGCATCCTGTGCTGTACTGATACCCTTTAATTTACTTCTAAAATTTAAAAGTTCAAACCAACTACTTGGTATAAATAAAAAATAATTCCCTAATTTTGTAAGCAACGAAATTCTAAATTTCTGTAAAAGAATCTTTCTTGCAAATGTTTATTAATATTAATGAAAAATCGAGCAAACCCAAATACAAGCAAGTTGTAGATGCTATTATTGCCAAAATTTCGGAAGGAAGTTTAAAAATTGGCGAAAAAATACCATCCATTAATAAACTTAGCGAAGACACCTATTTATCCAGAGACACCGTAGAAAAAGCCTACAAATACCTAAAAGAAAAAAAAGTAATTGTTTCGGTTAAAGGAAAAGGGTATTACACGGCAAAAACGGACTTAATTTCTAAGGTAAATATCTTTTTTTTAATTAATAAATTAAGCTCTTATAAAATGCGACTTTACAATGCTTTTGTAAATAATATGGGTTTAAATGCACATATCAATCTGTTTATTTACCATTACGATGAATCGCTTTTTACCAATCTTATAAACAAACATATTGGTGGTTACGATTACTATATTATTATGAGTCATTTTACAGACGAA
>WFMU01000226.1 GCA_015488935.1 Flavobacteriaceae bacterium
ACTTTAGTAAATACTTCAATTTATTTTCCTTTGTATGCTAAAAAAGAGATGTATGCAATTAAAAATAAACAGTTAAACAATTTAAAAAAATTACCTAACCTAAGTCAAGATTTTTATGATTTTAGGAATGATATTGACCTTAAAACAAATCCTTTTTCGAACTATTACACTTTTAAAAATTACCTTTGGAATTACTTGTATAATGTTGCAATATACAAGAAAGAAACAGATAGTCTTTATCAAGTTTCTACCTTACTTTTACAACAAATTGCAAAAAAAGTAGCATTTCCTAAATTAAAAAATGAAATGCTTCAAAAGACTTATTACGGAAGCTTACTCAACGATAAATGCTCTAAAAAAGATAAAGAAATTGCACATCGTATTTTCATCGAAAATTGTACGGATGGAAAAAGAAAAAAAGAAATTGATAAACTCATTGCAATAATTGATGCGCAAAAAAAAGGAACTCCTTTTCCTGATATAAGAATTAAAAATGTTGCTGATAATGTTTTTAATGCTACCAATATTATAACAAAAAATACCGTATTCTATTCTTGGCCAAAAGGATTAAATCAGATTAAAAATATGGCAAAAAGGGTAAATTACTTAACTAAAAAATACCCCAACATTCGATTTATAGGTCTTGACTTTCAGTTAGATAACTACAATTGGAAAGCCTATATTAAAGCTACTAATTTAGATGCGAAAAATCAATTTCAACTCGTAAATAAGAATAATAACCATATATTTTCTCCCGAAATATCGAGTGCCGTTATTACCGATAAAAATGGCGTTATTGTGAGTGGCTTTACCCATCTTTCATATAGCAATTTTGAGAAAAAATTATATAATTTAGAAAATAATCAAGTAAATATGACACTAACCAAGAAATAAGTGTAATTTTGCAGCCGAATTTAATATTTGATTTAAGGGATGTAATTGTCGATTTTTTTTACACTTAGATTAAATGTTGTAAAAAAAATAAACATTATGCCGTCATTTAAAGACTTAGGGCTTTGTAATAATATTACAGAGGCTCTTAAAGATTTAGGTTATACAAAACCTACCGAAATTCAAGAACTTGCTATTCCTCAAATTTTAGGCTCCGATAAAGACCTAAAAGCATTTGCACAAACTGGTACTGGTAAAACTGCAGCTTTTTCGCTACCTATTTTAGAAAAAATTGATTTGAATAGTTCTGCTACACAAGCAATTATTTTATCTCCAACTAGAGAATTAGCAATACAAATTGCAAAAAATATTAAAGAATTTGCAAAAAATATTAAAGGCTTAAACGTTGTTGCTGTTTACGGTGGTGCCAATATTACAAATCAAATTAAAGATTTAAAAAGAGGTGCGCATATCGTTGTAGGAACTCCTGGTAGAACCGTTGATTTAATTAATCGCAGAAGCTTAAAATTAGGGGAAATTAAATGGGTAATACTAGATGAAGCTGACGAAATGCTTAATATGGGTTTTAAAGAAGATATTGACCAAATATTAGATGTTACTCCAGATAAAAAACAAACATTACTTTTTTCGGCTACTTTTCCAAGAGAAGTAGAAGCTATTGCAAGAAATTATATGTTTAAACCTGCCGAAATAAGTGCTGGTGAAAAAAATCAAGGAGCAGATACTGTAGAACATCAATTTTATTTGGTTTCGGAAAGAAATAGATATCCTACCTTAAAACGTATTGTAGATGTTAATACTGGTATTTATGGTATTATTTTTTGTAGAACTCGTAGAGAAACTCAAGAAATTGCCGATAAACTAATTCAAGATGGTTATGGTGCAGATTCGTTACATGGAGAGCTATCACAAGCACAACGCGATATTGTGATGAAAAAATTCCGTACTAAAAAAATACAAATTCTTGTTGCTACTGATGTGGCTGCTCGTGGTATTGATGTTACGGATTTAACACATGTTATCAATCATAAATTACCAGACCAATTAGAGTCTTATACGCATAGAAGCGGACGTACAGGTAGAGCTGGTGCCGAAGGTATTTCTATTGTAATTGTTACGAATAAAGATAAAAACCGTATCAAACAAATTGAGCGTAAAATCAATAAAAAATTCGTTCAAAAAGAAGTGCCTTCTGGTAAAGAAATTGTTGGTATTAAATTAATGCAATACGCCGAAAAAATAAAAGCTATTAAAGTTAATGAAGAAGATTTAAGTGATAACTTTGAAGAAATTGCAAAAGACCTTAAAAAACTAACAAAAGACGAATTAATAAAACGTTTTATTTATAACGAATTAGAGCATTTATTAAGCTATTATCAAAAAACACAAGATATTGGTGCTGATACGGGTAGAGAACGTGTTACGGATGAAAATATGCAACGTTTCTTTATCAATACTGGTAAAATGGATGGTTTAAATCCTGCTAGAATGATTGGTTTAGTGAATGACTATCTTGGTAAAAAAGTTGACATTGGACAAATTGAAATCTTAAAAAGTTTTTCTTTCTTTGAGATTCCAAAAGAGCATACCGAAGATTTATTAAAAGGTTTTGAAGATGCAGAGTTTAATGGTAGAAGTGTAAATGTCGAAAAAACTACACAACCTAAAACACGTAGTAGAAATAGAGATAGAGGTCGTGGTAGAGAACGTAATCGTGGAGAGAAAAGACGTTCTGGTGGTGGAGACAGAAACAGAAGCAGCAATAGTAATAGAGATCGTGGTAATCGCTCGGATAGAAATCGTGGTGGACGTGATAGCGGTTTTAAACGTAGAACAGAAAAAAGTACTCGCCGTAGAAGAAGACGTAGTGAAGAGTAGAGAGGTATAGTGTTTTGAGTTATGAATTTTGAATTATGAGTTTTGAGTTAACAAAAAAGGAATTAATTAAAAACGACTAACACTAATTTGGAAAGTTCAAGTAGAGAGCAATAAAATAAAAAAACTCCAAAGGATTTATTTCTTTTGGAG
>WFMU01000227.1 GCA_015488935.1 Flavobacteriaceae bacterium
GCAAGAAATATACTAAAACATAGTGATGATTTAGAAAAACATTTAGATGATTTAGTAAAGGAAAAGAAAATAACACCAAAGCAAAAAACGGAAGTTTTAGAGGAACTGGCAGAGGTTGGAGATTTTGCTAATAATTTTTGATGGCAGTTAAATAAAAAAGGGTGTTGTATTTAAAATGCAACACCCTTTTTGAAATATTTTTTTTATTAAACTTATAATTTTACAAATTTTATAGTTGTTTTATTATTTTTAAATTTTAGTGTGTAAACACCACTATCTAATTTAGAAATATCAATGCTATTATCGGATGGATTAATTTTCTTAGAAATAACTTTTTGTCCAATAATACTATATACTTCTACATTGTAATCTTTCTTAATATTTGTTAAGCTAATTGTTGTATCTGATGGATTTGGATATATAGAAATAGCTTTCAATTCAAAATCATCAACGGCTGCAGGATTACAGAAGAATGCAGGTAAAGTATATCCTCTTGCCTGAAATCTTGTTGTAAAAGCATCAATTTCTGCACAAGTATAATTCATATCAATAGCTGCTTGTCTTACAGCAATTGCTGCATTTTGTTGGTTTGTATTACTATTGGTCATTGCTAAACCTTCTAAAAAGGCTTTGTCGGTTTTTTCTTTACCAATTATTTCCCAAATTTCCATTAATACACTTGCCCAAATTTGACCATCTGTATGTATTTGTCCAACTAAACCTCCTGGATAAGTTGCGCTATAGATTGTCGATCTTCCTCCCCAAAATACATTATGTCCATCCCAACCAAAAACATAAGTTCTTGCTACATTATTGCTTGGCCATAAACCTAAACCTCTCTTATTAGAATTTGCCCAATAATCGCCACAACCTTCACTTAAACCATTTACTTGCGATAAGCTTCCGTTGGTTAACCAATCGTGTAAACCGTGTCCTAATTCATGTAAAATTACGTCTGCATCTTCTGCATCATCTACTCCTCCTTCTCCAAAATTTAGAGTACCAGCAACATAATGAGAGTTATCTGCACCATTTTCTGCATGAGGGTCGTAACGCAAAACACCACCATTGTATAGCGATATTAGGTTAATTCCTAAAGTTTGATTTATATAGCGTAAACTTTTATCTAAATGATAGTAACAATTTGCCGCTTCAAATCCTTGTTGGTCTCTTGTAAAATTAAAATTTGGTGTATTTTGTTGAAATAAACCTGTGCTTGGTGCCTCTAATGATGCTATTTCTACATAAGGTCCTTTTAATCTATACGTACCATTAAGCAATTGAATTTGGTGTAAGGTAACCGAAGTTCTAGCATTGTTTAGTGCGGTATTTGTTGCATCGTTATTATCTATATAACTACCACCATAAGTACTTTGTGTTGCTGTTAATGGGTCTGTATCAAAAACCATTGCTGTACCATCTACAATAGTAGCTGTATTTTTTGCAGAAACATTTTTTGATTTCTCTTTTTTGGTTTCTCCTTCTTTTGTAGGTTTTTCTTTATAATATATAGAAATATCTTTTGTGCTAAGTACATCTCCTGTATGAGCATCTACAATTGTTTCCCAACCTCCTGTTAAATTATCGGATCTGGTTACAAATCTATATACTAATTTTGTGCTTTCTAATTTATTATACACATATAGTTTAGATTCTTTATAGGTTATTTCTCCTTTGATGTCTAATGCTTTTTTTACTTTTTCTAAAGCTACTTCATCAGAAATACTAGGTTGTGTGTTTATACTACTTACATTTTTATCGTACGTACTTGCATAGTAAGTTACCACACCATTATTAGAAATATGTATTGCAATAGAAGCATCATAAACTTGAACACCATTTACAAATTGATAATAACGCAAGGTTTCTCCAGAAAGGCTTTTTCTGTTAAATAGCATTTGAAATTCATGATTTGGTTGAATTTCAAGTTTTACTTTATTGTTTTTAATCCAATTTAATGCAATTTTTTCATTTTTACTTTGTGCGTTAGCAAATAAAAATGAAACAACAGTAAATAAGAAAAGTAGTTTTGTTTTCATGATGTTCTTTGTTTTTTATTAGGTTAAATATCATTAGTTAAAGCAAATATATTTTTTTTTATTCATTAAACCTTATTTTTTTGAATAAATCCCACAAAACTATTCCAGTAGTAACCGAGATATTTAAGGAATGTTTGGTACCATATTGTGGAATTTCGACACAGTAATCTGCTTTTGAAACCACTTCTTGTTGTACTCCTTTTACTTCATTTCCCATTACAAGGGCATATTTTTTCTGCGGATTTATAGTAAAATTTTGAAGCATTATACTATTATCTGCTTGTTCAATAGCAATAATTTTAATATTTTCGGATTGTAATTTTTGTATTAGTTCTAATGTGTCTTCTACGTATTCCCAAGTAACAGATTCCGTTGCTCCTAATGCTGTTTTATGAATATCTTTATGTGGTGGTTTTGCGGTAATACCACATAAATATATTTTTTCTATTAAAAAAGCATCGCTTGTTCTAAAAACGGAACCTATATTATTTAAACTTCTAATATTATCTAAAATAACAATTAATGGCGTTTTTGCTGTTTTTTTAAATGTAGCTACATCCACTCTATTGAGTTCGCTGTTTTTTAATTTTTTCATGGATTTCGTTCTGTATTATAATTCAAATATAATCCTTTTTTAACATTATTGTAAAAGACTTAGGATCGCTTTGCTTTAAATATAAGACGCAAGAAAAAAGATAGAAGTATTATGGGTAGCGCTGTTTTGGTAAAACAGCTTTTACTTATTAAAAAAATTACAACTATTTTTTTTGGA
>WFMU01000228.1 GCA_015488935.1 Flavobacteriaceae bacterium
GTATTAAGTGAACTATTGTTATTCTTACAAGGAGGATTATTTTTAATTTTTAAAGAAGGAATTACTAATATAGATATGCTTTTATTATTAGTAACAACATTATTGCCAATTGGATTATTACTAATTTATTTTAATGTAGATTTTTCCATGAGGCAAAAAAAACCACCAACTAATTAAAATTGGTGGTTCTTGTTAATTATTTGAATTTACTTATTCAAAATCACTATCACTAACACCTTCGTTAATTTTAACTTCTTTAATTTTAAAATCAATTATTTGAGGTCCAAAAGAGATTTTTATCACACTAGGAAATAAAACACCATCAAACTCCTTATAATCTTCGTAAGAAATAGTTTGACTTACTTCTTTACCATCAGGAGTTTTGGTTTTGATAACATCTTTTATTTTTAAACCAGACTTTACATCAAAATAAGCCGTTTTTTTATCGATTGCTACTTTGTATAAATCTTTACCATCAACAGGCTCAATGCCTTTTAACTTACCATTAGCAACGATTCCAAATTCATCAAACGGAGCAGTATTCTTTTTAGCTCTTGCCAAATCTTCGCCTTCGAGTGGTTTTTTTTGTCCTTGTCCTTCACGATATCCTTTTTCACCATCAAAAACATTTTTCATCATCACCATACCCATCATAGACATAGTCATTGCTTTTTTATTTGGATATTTAGCTTTAATATTCATGGAAAGTACTTGTCCTCTCATACTCGCTTCGTAAGTTAACGAAGTTGTTTTTACAGCATCAATTTTAGATTTTCCACCAATTGCTTTTATATAATTATCAACAATAGTTTGTGTAGTAACACCTTTAGGAACAGATTTGCTCATTTCTGGTTTTGTTGTTGGCTCAGCATTTATATCGTAATAATTAATTTTATATGGTAATTTTTCTAAATTTGGAAGTACATCTAGTGCTTTACCTATAACCATAATACGAGCTTTATCAACATTAAAGTATTTTTTAGCAACTCTTAAGATATCATCAGAAGTAACTGCATTTAATTTTTGAAGATAGGTTTTATAAAAATCTTCGGGTAAATCTCTTGTTTTAATATTAAAAGCATAATTTGCAATTGTTTGTGGTCTTTCTAGTGCCAAAACAAACTTACCAACATAACCAGCTTTTACATTTTTTAGAGTTTCTGCATCTACTTTTTCTGTTCTTATTCTTTTTAATTCTTTTATAGTTTCCATAACGGTACTATCTGTAACCGCATTACGTACACTAGTAGAAGTTCTAAACATGGTAGCGTATTTATCGGCATTTATAGAAGAACGTGCACCATAGGTATAGCCATGTGCTTCTCTTAGGTTCATATTAAGGTATGAATTAAAATCGCCACCTAAAATTTGGTTTGCTAACAAAACAGCATGATAATCTGGGTCAGACATTTTTAAGTTTGTGGTATTTATTACCATAACTTCCGATTGTACTGCATTAGGCATATCTGCAAAATCAATTTCAGTTTCATTAGCATTTGTTGGTTTTTTAATATTTGTAGGAGTAAAAGTACCTTTTTTCCATTTTTTATAATATTTTTTAGTCAATTTTTTAGCTTCTTTAAGCGTAATATCACCAACAATTATCAAATAGGCATTATTTGGTTTATAATAGGTGTTGTAATAGTTTTTAACATCATCTAAAGTAATATTATTTAATGTTTTTTCGGAAACAAATTCACCATAAGGATGGTCTTTACCATAACCAATAGCCTTTCTTAAACGATTGGCAATAGCTTTAACACTTTTACTTTCCGATTTAATACCATCAAGCATTCGCTCTTTAGATTTATCAAATTCTTTTTGTGTAAATTTTGGATGTAATGCAGCATCAGCCATTAATTCAAAAATTCTAGGAAAATATTTAGTTAAAGAACTAGCATAAGCACTAGAACTTCCAAAATGAATTCTGGCACCTAAAAAGTCAACTTCTTCATCAAAATCAGTTTTTGATATTTTTTGAGAGCCACTTCCGAGAATGCTACCAGCCATATCGGAAGTTCCTGCTTTATTTCCTTCGGTAATAGGTTCATTATCTAATCGTAAACTAACAGAAACTCTTGGTAGTTTGTGATTTTCAACAACAAGTACTTGTAAGCCATTTTTACAAGTAAATGTTTGTGCATTTTCTAAATTTATTTTAGGAGCAGGTCCAGGTTTTGGTTGAACACTTCTATCCACTTGTGCGCTCATAGTTGCCGATAAAATAAATATTGTTAATATTAAAAATATATTTTTTTTCATGATTTAAAATTTTAAAAATTGTTATTTAGCCTTTTCTTCTTTTGGAAGGTAATTAAATACCAATCTTTGATTTGGTTTAAGATATTTATTTGCAACATCTCTAATTTCTTCTCTTGTAATAGAATTATAAATGTCAATTTCGTTATTAATTAAATTAACATCGCCATATAACATGTAGTATTTAGCCAAAGAATTAGCAATACCTTGGATACTAGAATTAGAATTAACAAAACGATTTTCGAATTTGTTTTTAAGTTTTTGGAATTCTTTTTCAGAAATTAATTCGGTCTGAATTCGTACAATTTCTTCATCAATATCTTTTAGTAATGTATCTGTTGTATTTTTGCCAAGAGGTAATCCATAAATAATGTACATACCGTAATCTTCTTGACTTACATTAAAGGCACCTACCTGTAAAGCCTCTTTTTTATCATCTACCATTTTTTTGTATAGTCTAGAGCTTTTCCCACTACTTAAAATCGTAGAAATCATATCTAAAACATGCGAATCTCTAGTTTTCATAGAAGGTGTTCTATAAGCAGTCATTATAGCAGGAATTCGAATGTTTGGGTCGTGATATGTCCCAGAAAGTTGTTTTGTAATAGGTGTTTCAGTAATTTTTTTTCTTTGTATTGGCGTTCCTTTAGGAATATCGTTATAATATTTGTAAACCATTTTTTTAGTTTTGGCAATATCAATATCACCAGCAACTACTAAAACTGCATTATTTGGAATGTAGAATTTTTTATTGAATGCTTGAAATTCTTCTAAAGTAGCAGCATCTAAATGAGCCATAGAACCAATTGTTGCCCAACGATATGGATGTTTA
Organism: Flavobacteriaceae bacterium; assembly: GCA_015488935.1. Classification (GTDB taxonomy): domain Bacteria; phylum Bacteroidota; class Bacteroidia; order Flavobacteriales; family Flavobacteriaceae; genus S010-17. Next base: position 3,092 of record WFMU01000228.1, read on the forward strand.
AAAAATAAATTCTTTTTTATTTGTGCTAAAAAATTTCCGTAAGGCGAATTATCTACTCGTAAGCGTTTTTCTTCTTTTACAACTTCGTTTTGTGTATCTACACCAATTTGATTAATTACAGGATGTAACATACGCTCGGCTTCCATCCACAACCCTAATTCTAAGTTATTAGAAGGAAAAACTTCGTAATAGTACGTTCTGTCATCTGTGGTATTTGCATTATTTTGACCACCATTAGAAGTTACTATTTTAAACCACTCACCACGTTTAATATTTTTGGTGCCTTCGAATAATAAATGTTCAAAAAAGTGTGCAAAACCAGTGCGTTCAGGATTTTCATCTTTTGCACCAACATGGTACATTACTGCAGTAGTAACTACAGGAGCCGTATTATCTTGATGAAGAATAACGTGCAAACCGTTATCTAAATCATATTCTTCAAAATTTACTTTTTGTGCCATAATTGCATGGATTGAAAAAACACATAAAAGCACTAGGATACTTTTTTTCATATTGAAATGTTTAAATTATTAATTGTTTACAAATTTACTATTTATTAAGTAGCTAGAAACTATTATTTGTTACAGGTTTGTTAAATTTTTTTAACAAGTATTAAAAACAAAATTAGCAGGTCAGGGCAAACTCACACTTTTATTTTTAAA
>WFMU01000229.1 GCA_015488935.1 Flavobacteriaceae bacterium
ACTACCACACTTAATAATTGCAATGGATACAGAGGGAAATATGTCATCAATTTCTGGAAAAGCTGGAGCTATAGCCAAACAAATGATTGGAAAGAATGAAATAATTGATTTTATTAAAATAGAAAAAAACAATGAGATTTCTGATTATTTTATCCAGCAGATAGAACCATTTTACAAACAAAAATAAAAGTTAATCCCCAAAATAAATACATCATGGCAAAAAGAGCAATTCCAGAAATTAATGCAGGTTCAATGGCAGACATCGCCTTTTTATTACTAATCTTTTTTTTAGTTACTACAACAATGGATATCGATGCTGGTATCGCACGAAAATTACCAGAAAAAACAAAGGAACTAACAAAAGATTTTCATGAACGAAATGTCTTTATTGTTAGTTTACATGAAAATGATATTCTTGTAGAAGGTACTACTCCTATGAATTTGCAAGAACTTAAAGAAGCTACTATTAATTTTTTAGATAATGGTGGTGGTACTTTTAAAGGTAAAGTTTGCGATTATTGCAATGGAAAGAAAGACCCAACATCTTCCGACCATCCAAAAAAAGCAATCGTTTCTATAGAAAGCACACGAAGTACCAACTATGCCGCTTATATTGCAGTACAAAACGAATTGGTTGCTGCCTATAACGATTTACGAAATAAAGCTGCAAATAATTTGTATGGTATTTCGCTAGACAAATTGATTAAAAAAGCAAAAGATGAAACCATTTCTTCTGCAAAAAGAAAAATGTTTAAAACTAAGATTAAACATATAAAGGAAATGTATCCAATGATTATTTCGGAGGCAGAACCAGCAAAAATTTAGCTGCCTGAGTTTCAATGAAATTTTGAATACTTTATTAATTAGAGAGAAGTCTTATTTTTAGGTTTTTGTAAACCTTTACTTGTATATTTGTTTTGAAGTTTAAACAAACTATGAAGATACTTATTACTACTTTATTTTTAATTTCTTTTTCACTTTGTGCACAAGAAAACACTATGCTAGTAAAAGCAAAAAACGGCTATTATTTAGAAGATCAAATTTATCTTGGCGTTACCTATAATGCATTGCAAAAAAAACCAACTTCTATGAATTTGAGAGGATTTTCTAATAGTTTTTTTGCAGGTTATATTAGAGACATTCCGCTAAATAAAAAAAGAGATTTTGGTTTAGGAATTGGTCTAGGATATGTAAAAGATACTTACTTTCACGATATGGAAATCATTAAAGAGAATGGACAAGTACAATTTAAAAATTTTAATGATGCAGACGAATACAATAGTAATAAATTAGTTTTCCATAGTATTGAAATGCCTTTTGAATTAAGGTTTCGAAATTCTACAATAGATACTTTTAAATTTTGGCGTGTATATGTTGGTGCCAAATTTGCATACATTGTATATTCAAAAGCACAATTTAATTTACAAGGACTACAAAAACTAACCAATTTTGACGAAGTAAATAAATTGCAGTATGGACTTTCTCTTTCTGCTGGACAAGGTACTTGGAATGGATATATTTATTACGGATTAAGCAATATTTTTAAAAATGCCAAATTCAACCAAGTAGAGCCAATTAAGATGCGAAGTTTAAAATTTGGATTGATTTTTTATATCTTATAAAACAAAAGGCAAAGTATAATAAACTACCAATTGCATAAGTACTCCAAGAATAAAACCAAGTAAAACCTCATTTAATGTATGTGCTTTGAGTTTTAATCTCGCAGTTGCAACAATTCCGAATAATAAAATACCAATTGTAATTAACAATAATAGTTTTACGCTATAATGTAAGCTAATTAGCATCAGAAAACCTGTTAAACTTCCTATAGATAATGTGTGTAAACTAGTTTTAAACTTAGCAAATAACAATAAGTATGTAATAAATAGCGATAATGAACCAGCAATAAAAGAATATGCCAAAAGGTTTACTACATGAAGTTCTAACAAACGCATTCCTAATAAAAAAGTAATGGTTAAAAAGAATAAAGTTGGAAACTTTCGTTCTTCTGCTGTACTTAAGTGATAACTTGAAATAGAATTTCTTTTTTTAAGAATAAATAAAAATAAAATCGGAATAATATATGTACTTAAAAATGTTACGGTTAGTAT
>WFMU01000230.1 GCA_015488935.1 Flavobacteriaceae bacterium
ACATTTTTATTTAAGTCAAGCCGATTTAGATAATAACTTAAACGAATTAAATACCACCTTTACCAATACCGTAAATCCACAAACACTATTTGTAAACGTAGTAGATAACAATACAGGATGTTCCAATAGTACACAATTAATATTAGAAGCAAGTTCCATTACACAAGATACTGCAATGTTAGAATTGTGTGATGAGTTAGAATCCGAAGACGGAATTAACACCTTTGATTTAACATTGGCAACACCACAAGTAATTGCAAATTTACCAGCAAACACACAAGTAGTATATTACGAGACATTTACTGATGCACAAAACCAAATAAATCCATTAGGAAATTATTATACCAATACTACAGCATATTCACAAGTATTATATTCTAGAGTAGAAAATGCTTTTGGATGTGTTGGTATTGGAGAAGTGTATCTTATTGTAAATGATTTACCAAATTTATTGGCAGACGAAGAAATAATTTATTGTTTAGATACCTATCCAGATAAAATCGAATTAGTAGCAGGTATTGTAGGCGATTCACCAAATAATTATCATTATTTATGGAGTACCAATGAAACATCACCAAGCATTCTAATAAATGAAATTGGAGAATATACAGTTACTGCAACATCGACAATAGACGGTTGTTCACGAACAAGAAAAATAACCGTATTACCATCGAGTATTGCAACCATCGAAAAAATAGAAATCGAAGATGCCATAAATATTAATGAGTTAACCGTATATGTTACAGGAGATGGAATTTATGAATACGCCTTAGATGACGAGTTTGGAACTTACCAAGACAGTAATATATTTTATGGTGTTGAAGGAGGTTTACATACTGTATTTGTAAGAGACAAAAATGGTTGTGGTGTTGTAAGTAAAATGATAACAAGCATAAAGATTGCAAGATTTTTTACCCCAAATCACGATTCCTATAACGATACATGGATGCCACAAGGATTATCAAAAAAATTCCATACAGATGTAAGTATTTATGTATTTAATAGATATGGAAAAATATTAGCAAAATTAGAACCATTTGGTAAAGGTTGGGACGGAACATACACAAACGTTTTAATGCCAAAAGACGATTATTGGTTCAAAGTAGAATATACAGAGAAATTTAGTGGAAAAAAAAGACAAATGAAGGGACATTTTACCTTAAAAAGAAAACTATAATAAAATTTAACAACAAAAAACAAGAAAACATGGGGAAAAAATTACATTTATTAGTAATTGCATTTTTATTAGTAATTAACATTAAAGCACAAAATCAAGAGTTTACACCTTACAATCAAGGAACACAATTTGTTTCGGTAGAAGTAGATGGAGCAACAAATCGTGTATGGGCAGCAGCGAGATATGCAACAGGAAATGCAATAGTTAAATTAGAAGCAGGTCAAGATCCAGCACCAACAGCATTTACTACATTTGAAGGAGTAACACCTACAGGAACACCATTAAAAAATTACTTTATTAGAGATTTGGCAATAGATGGTCTTGGTAATGTATGGGTTGCACATTATGGTTATGGTAATAACAATGTTGTAGGAGGAGTTGAAAGAATAACAAGAGGACTTGCAATAAAACATTTTTATGCCTATGATGGAGGAGGAGGCTTACAAACAAGAAAAGTAAGATCCATAATAACAGATAAAAATAATAAAGTGTGGGCAGCACAATACCACCATAGATTAATTAATACACCTCCAGGTGCAGGAGCTAATACCACAACAATTTGGCCAGGAACATTAGCTTTTAAACCAGAAACTAGTCCTCATTTTCAAGTTTTAGGAAACACTTATCGTTGCTCTGCACAACCCGCAGAATTACCTTATCCAGATAATACATTCGGAGAAGTTATTGTACCTACCAATGCAGAAAGAAATTTTCAAGCATTATCTTCAGATGATAGCGAAGCTTGGGCTAGTCATTGGAATTATGTAGCAGGACCACAAGATTGTGGATATGCACAAACATCTATTGCAGATAGAATTTTAAGATATAGTTTAGATGGAAATTATATAGGAGAATTTATAGATACCCAAATGGGATTTCCTTCGGGAAGCCTTATCACAAATATATGTAGAAATAATAATCTAGGTACTTGGGTATCTACCTATGCAGCAGATTCAGGTTTTTCGGTATATAAAAATGGCGCATGGATACATATAAGTCCAACAGATTTTCCGAATATATTAGAAGCAGGAACAGCATTTAATGCCAATGCTATGTGGAAAGATAAAAATGGGAAAGTGTATATGGGTACAAATAATGGACTTATTGTATATAATGGAATAGGCGATGTAAATGTAGAAAGTTCTTATAAAAAATATATAAAACATAGTTTTAATGGAACAGGAGATATTATTTACGATGGTACTATGATATCCGAAAATATATTTGGAGGATGTACAGATCCAAATGATAGTAGAATTAGTTGGATTGCAACAGATAATGGAATAATGAAGTTGAAAGTTACAGAAGGAGTGGAGTTATATCATGTTGGAGTTTATGCAGATTGTATTAGTTACAGTAACAATACCTATTATACAAGATGTGATGAAAAACCAGAATTTCTAGCAGAATTAGATAACGATCAATTTGTTTTAGATCGTCGTATTCCAAGTATTGCAGCTGATGGTACATCTTCAACAGTATTTAGAATAAAAACAGGAAATCCACAAGCATATTACAATGCAAGTCCAGAAAGTACGCTAATGGTTGGACCTGCAACAACACTAAACGAAATCACTACACTAGACTATATAAAGCAGTATGGAAAGTTTACAATAAGAAAACTAAATGATTATGATTTTGCTTCTGGTATGTCTGATGCGGAAATTTTAAACCAATTAACTTATGTAGATTTTATTTATCAACATCCAGAATATATTGCTACAGCAGATTATGTAACTGGAAAGAATTATGCAGAATACGACTTTAGAATTGTTGATGCTAGTATGACAACAACATACATAAGTCCAGTTAAGATAGCAGTTCCGCCTGTACTTATAGGACATGGAGTGTGGTCTGATATTAGTTCCTTAGCAGAAATAGAAAGATACTTAAAAGCACATGGATTTAAAGATTATTTATTATTAAAAGCATGGAGAACTGATGGGAAAAAAGCAGAAAATTCTTTTATGTCAGATGCATGGGTAATTCCGGGTAAGATACGAGAATTAAAAAAGAAAGCTAGAGAGAATAGATTTTCAGCAGGAAAAGTAAATGTTATTGTACATAGTAGAGGAGGATTATATACTAGAGCATATATAGAAGGAATAAATCCGTTGTATTTATATAAATTTGATATTAATTCATTAATAACATTAAATACACCACACTATGGTTCACAAGGAGGAAATTTTGCTGTAGATAAACGAATAATTCATTATGGAGAAACAGACTTAAATACATTTATAGATAATATTATAGATTTAGCAACAATTGCAGCGCCAAATGGAGAAATACCAGTTAAGACATTAGGGCAACTAATTGCAGGTATTTCAGATGCAGAAAAAGTAGAAGTACAAGGAGCATTACATCTATTAGTAGAAAATGATAATATTTCTGGAGTTAAACCACCACAAGATCCAGGTTTTATAACTAAATTAAATAGAAGTGATTATTTAGCAAAATTAAATTGGGTACCAATTCATACCATATCAACCGAATTTAATCCTTGTAATTCTTCTCCAGTTTTATGCAATAATTTTAGTCAAGTAGATCAATTACCAATTGTATATAGAAAAGCACTTGGAGGTTATCTAGTGCTATATAATGCTATTATTTTTGGAACAAATACACTACCAAACTCTATAAACTCATTAACAAATTACTTATATGATGGAGAGAAGAATGATTTTATTGTGCCACTAACTAGTATGCAAGGAGGTTTGGGAGGACAACGATTTAACACACATTTTGGACCAGCATATAATTATGCACATGTTGATTTGGGACCTTTAGGAACTGCCGTTACCGAAGCAACACCAGTTTTAGATGAAGTGCTATCATTACTAAAATCTAATGTTTATGATGAAACAGGTGCTGGTAAATTTACGCAAAATGGAATACCACCGATTAAATTAAATTATGCATTTTTAACAAATTTAACACCAGCAAATAGAAATACTAATTCTTTCTTATCTAAAATATTAATAAATAGAGATCCAGCAATATTTGATAACGTAACAGAAGGAGATATATTAAACTATAATATTTATCAAGAAGATGTAGATAGAATTATGGTAACTTATGAAAGTGAAAATGATTCAAATGACCTTACCTACGAGATAAAGTCACAGAATTTGGCTTTCGAAAACGCATTTAGTTATACCATTCCAAATGGATATAGTGGAGAGCTAAAAATAACTGCTTATGGATTTAAAACAGGAGTAAGTGGTTATGTAAAAAATGTAGTAACACTCCACGTAGGAATACCAGCAAATGTAACTCTACAAAGTATTCATTTTGCAACACAAGAACCAGTTGTTTTAAATCAAGATAACTATAATTATACCGTAATTGGAACTTATAGCGATGGTATCGATAGAATTTTAGATAATGCCGATTTAACATTTGTTATTGATGACACAACCATTACTTCACAAGTTGATAATAATACATTAAAAGCAGATGCAGTTGGTACAACACTATTTACAGCATCTATTGGCGGATTAGAAGATACTATTTTGGTAAAAGTTATCGAAAATCCATCATTATATCAAACTATAATAACCAGTTTTTATGGAGTGCCAAATGCAGATAATACAGCAATTGCAGTAAACTGGGAAACCTTACGAGAATTCCAAAATGCAACCTTTGTACTAGAAACAAGTTATGGAACACCAGATAACTTTACAGAAATAAACCAACAAGCAGGAAACGGAA
>WFMU01000231.1 GCA_015488935.1 Flavobacteriaceae bacterium
AAAACACCACTTGTATATTCTGGTTTGTTTATGATAATATACAAATCTTCTACGTTTAAATTAATTAATAAGAATAATAATCCACCTGCCAACAATTGATTTATTGAGCTGCTTTTATACAAGTTTTTAACTGCTTCTAAATTATTGGTGTTTAAAGCTTTTGCGGTAATTGGCGTTGCAATTTGTTGCATAGCTCTTGCAGGAATTCCAACTACAGAAGCAATATAAATACCAACAGAGTAATAGGCAACTTTAGAAATTCCTTCTTGAATTTGTGGAATCATAAATTTATCAATTTCCAAAAGGATAAAACCAGCAGAACCAGCCAAAATGATATAAAAAGAATAGTTAATAATTTTTTTAAAATTTTGTGGAAATCGAAATATTAGCTTTGGTTTGTATAAATGTAATGCATAAAATAGCATGATAAATAAACGAATTCCCCAAACAATAACTACTGCATAAATAAATTGCTCGTCTGTAATTTGTTTAAAATAAACTAAAATTAATAAAATAGAAGTACAAAAACGTGCAAAAACTTCTTTAATTAAATTGCCCCAAACCGACTGAAGTTGTACTTTACTCCAAGCATAAAACAATTCAAAATACCCCATAAAAATGGCAATTAAAAAGATGAGATAGGTGTAATTTTTTATTAGTGGGTTTTTTTGTGACAGCCAATTGGAAAGTTGTTCGTAGGTAAAAATTCCAATCATTGTAGTAGGTATAATAACAACTAAAGGCAATAAAAGTGAGGTTGTTAAAAAAATATCTTTTTCTTTTTTTGTTTGATAGGAAGAATAAAATTTAATTACCGTATTGTGCATACCAAACAATAAAAGTGGTAAAATAATGGTAGCTGTAGAAAGTAAAAAAGTGATTAAACCAAAATAGTTTGCATCTAAAAAATGGGTGTATAAAAACAAAACATTAATTCCGCCTATGGCAAAGCCAATAAATAAAATAATGGTATTAATTGCAGACTGTTTATATACGATTCCCATAATAATGTAACATCAATTGTCTTTTTGTTTTATTAATTTCCTCGAAAGATACTGAAATCTTAAAAATAAGAGTAGTGCAGAGATCGTTAAACTAATTAAAAGTCCAATCCAGATACCAAAAGTACGCAATTCTGTGTGTAAACCAAGATAATAGCTAATAGGAAATCCAATAATCCAATAGGCTATAAAAGTAATATATGTTGGCGCAATAACATCTTGTAATCCTCTTAAAGCAGCTAAAATTACTGCTTGTAAACCATCGGATATTTGAAATATACCAGCAATTATTAATAGGCCAGAGGCAATTTTAATAACTTCTAAATTACGTGTAAATAATAGTGGTAATAGATTTCTAAAGAGCATAAATAAAATGGTAAAGACAGACATTATCATAAAAATTAATACAAAATTAGAAATAGCAATTCGTCTTAAATTTTTAAAATGTTGCAATCCTTTTTGATTACCAACTCTAATGGTTGTTGCAACACCAATACCAATAGAAATCATAAAAGTTGTAGCAGACATTTTTATGGCAATTTGATTTGCTGCTTGTGGAAAAGCTCCAAGTGTCCCAGCAAGTAAAATGGAAGCGGTAAATACACCAACTTCAAATAGCATTTGTAAAGCAGAAGGTAAACCAATATTAATAATTTTTTTAAATAATTTTTTACTTATTTCCTGTCGTTTTAAAGGCGCTAAATAAGGTTTAAAAATAGCTCTGTGATGTAAAATATAGAGCATAAAGATAACCATTACAATTCTAGAAACTAATGTGCCAATTGCAGCGCCAACAATACCCATTTTTGGAAAAATCCACCAACCATAGATTAACATAAAATTTAAAGTAATATTAATGACATTAGTAATTAATGTTGCCTGCATGGCATATTTTGTTTGTGATAAACCATCGGTAAATTGTTTTAAACCTTGAAAAATAATCATAGGAAACATAGAAATAGCAACAATTTCAAAATATGGAATGGCAAGTTTTACTACTTCTACTGGTTGATTTAAATGATGTAGAATAGGCTTAATAAGGAGTAAAAATGCAATTAAAATGAATGCTAAAGAAATCATTAAAATCATGCTATGTTGAAATTGTAATCTTCCTTTTTTATGATTTTTTTCGCCATCAGACTCTGCAATTAATGGTGTAATAGCAAACGAAAATCCAATACCAATAGAAATAGCAATAAAAATAAGGCTATTACCAAGCGAAGTAGCTGCTAATTTTACAGGACCAAGACTTCCAACCATAATATCATCAACTAAACCAACCAGTAAATGACCTAACGAACCAGTCATAACTGGCAGTGCTAATTTTAAATTAGTTTTAAATTCTAGTGTATAATCTGATAATGCCAATAGTTGATTTTTTTAAGTTTGGGTTGGCAAATATATTTGAATAAATCAGAAAATCTTTAAGATATTGTTAAAAACAATAAAATTGTATTGGTATTATAATTGAAAATTGAAATACGATTAGAAAATAATTCTATTTTCTAATCGTATTCCATAATTTAGTTGGTATTATTGTTTTGTTAAATTTTCGATAAAAGGTTTCATTTTTTCAAAGACTGTAATGGTTTCTTCGACATCTTTAATGCGGTGTGCTGCTGTAGGAATAATTCGTAATATTATCATTCCTTTTGGAATTACAGGATATACGACCATTGAGGTAAATACACCATATTTTTCTCTCATTTCTTTTACTATTTTTCTAGCATCTTCAATAGAGCCTTTAATATAAACTGGTGTTACTGCAGAATTTGTAATACCTATATCGTATCCTATTTTGGTTAATCCAGTTTGTAATGCATTCACAATTTTCCAAAGTTTATCTTTGTGTTCTGTAGATTCTCTTAATAATTTTAATTTGTAAAGCGCACCTTCTACCATTGGCATTGGAAGTGATTTTGCAAATATTTGTGAGCGCATGGTGTATTGTAGGTGTAGTATTATTTCTTTTGTTGAAGCTACAAAGGCACCAATACTAGCAAAACTTTTGGCAAATGTTGCAAAATAAATATCAATTTCATCTTGTACACCTTGTTCAAAGCTACAACCTTGTCCTTGTGGTCCCATTGTTCCAAAACCATGAGCATCATCAATAAAAATGCGGAAGTTAAATTCTTTTTTTAAGGCAACAATTTCTTTTAGTTTTCCTTGGTCTCCACGCATACCAAAAACACCTTCTGATATTACTAATATAGCGCCACCAGTTTCATCAATAACTTTTTGTGCACGTTCTAGTGCTTTTTTTAAGCTATCCATATCGTTGTGTTCATAAACAAATCGTTTTCCTAAATGTAAAGATACACCGTCAACAATACATGCGTGTGATTCGTAGTCATATACAATTACATCATGCCGATCTACTAAACTTTGTATGATAGAGATAACACCTTGGTAACCATAATTTAATAAAAATGCAGCTTCTTTATTTTCAAAAGCAGCAATTTCATTTTGAAATTGTTCGTGTTTTGTGGTATGTCCAGACATCATTCTAGAACCCATTGGATAGGCAAGTCCCCATTTTGCAGTTGCTTCTGTATCTCTTTTTCGAACTTCTGGATTATTAGCCAAGCCTAAATAATCATTTAAACTCCACATAATAACCTCTTTACCATTAAATTGCATTCTTGGACCTAAATCACCTTCAAGTTTTGGAAACATATAGTATCCTTCACTAGATAATGCATAATCTTTAAGAGGTCCTTGTTTATTCGTAATTTTATCAAATAAATCCATTTGTTGTTAATTTTATATTATTTTTATATATAAAAGATATGTAATTACTCTTTATATTTTTTTCTACTAAATTTCATAGTGTTTAATATCCATTTTGGCAATGCTTTTGTTGGATTTCGCTTTGTAAGGTTTAAATACCAGCCAATTTTTTTTAAAATAGGTATCTTATGTGTTTCTACAAATTCAATAAGGCAGCCGTCTGGGTCTTCTATGTATGAAAATCGACCTGCGGCTTCTCCCATATCAAAGCTATTATCGCTATCTACTGTAAAAGGATATCCAAGCGCATTACATTCTTTTTTAAAGGTATCCATTCCAGTAACATCAAAACAAAGATGGATAAAACCTAAATCTCCCCACAATCTATTTTCAAATATTTTTTTTGGCATTTTATTTATTACACTTACCAATTCAATTACACTAGGTCCTAATAATTCACTAAAGGCACCTTCTCTATTTTTACTGTGTTTTAGCAATACACGTTTTATTTTTTGCGTACCACCAGCGAGGTTTTTTAAATCATCAAAAATGCCTTCTTCTTCATAAATAATGGTATCATAGCCTAAGATTTTATTATAAAATTCTTTAGATTTTTCCATATCGCTAACGCCAATTACGGCACCATAACATCCTCCAAAAACGTTTGGAATTTTTTTATTAAACCAAGCATCGGCTTTTACAATTTGAAATAAATTACCATAAGGGTCTTTTACAAAAAAATGTTGTTCGCCATTAGGCATTTCTAAAATTTCTGAAACTATGGTTACATTATTTTTTTGTAGTTTATGATATGCTTTGGTAACATCGGTGGTTTTTATTTTTGTGGTATAAATACCTAAATCTCCTACTTGAAGCTCAAATTTTGCAGTTTGTGGTTTTCTGCTTGTATATTGCCAGATTTCAAAACCACCACCACCTTTTAAATTTAATGCGAGGATTGCATGTCTTTTTTGTGGTTTCCCATTGGTATATGGTAACATTAAACCTGCTTCTGCTGCTTCGTCAAACAAAGGCAAATCAAATCCAAAATTTTTATTGTACCAGTTCCATGCTTCATAAACATTAGATATTCCAATACCTACTTGTTGAATTCCACTAATAATTTTTGTCATTTTACAGAATTATGTCGATTTAACTTTATCTATTATATGGTAATATACGAAGGGTAAGAATTTTCGGATATAAACCATAGATAATTCCTTTCCTCCAATAAACACCTCCTTTTTCTTTTTTTGGATACCACGTATAATTTTTTTTGCACAATAACTAACACTTACACCACCAGCTTGAATATTATCTAGTTTGTTATTTGTACTGCCATCATTTAAAATAGCATTATACGATATGTTTGTTTTTACAAATCCAGGTATTGCAATAAGAATTTGTATGTTATCTGCTTTTAATTCGGCTCGTAAGGTTTCGTAAAAGCCATGAAGGGCATGTTTTGCAGCACAATATGCAGAACGTTTAGGAACACCAAATTTACCAGCTATAGAACTAGTAGTTACAATAGTGCCACTTTGTTGTTCTAACATATATGGTAATACTGCTTTTGTTAGTGCAATGTTACCAAAATAATCAATTTCCATTATTTTTTTGTCGATTTCGAGAGGTGTTTCTTTTGCAAATGAACGTTGACTAATGCCTCCATTATTGATAAGAATATCAATTCGTTTGTATTTTGCAATAACTGTTTTACAAATTTCTGAAAAATTTTCTTGTTGTTCTAAATCGAGGATTTGTATGTGTGTTTCTGCACCTAAAATTTCACATTTACGAGCAACGTCTTTTAATTTTTTTTTATTTCGAGATGATAAAATAATGATTGCTGATTTTTTAGCAAATTCTAAAGAAAGTGCTTGTCCTATTCCAGAGGAGGCTCCAGTAATCCAAACTATTTTATTTTTAAAAATCACTATTGGTGATGTTGCATTAAAAAATCAACAGCATTTTCGGTAACCATTTCAGGATCATAAAGTTTATCCATATATTTTAATCCATGATCTGGAAAGCTAAGTACAGCCATTCCTATTTTTTCATTTGGATTACTTGCTATATATTTTTTTAAGGCATCTATTGCAGCACCACTTGAACCACCAACAAATATACCTTCATTTTTAAGTAAATCTTTGGAGTTTTGAATACTGTTAT
>WFMU01000232.1 GCA_015488935.1 Flavobacteriaceae bacterium
CGCCTTCCGTCTTCCATCTTCTGTCTTCGGTCTTCCGTCTTCCGCTTTCCGCCTTCCAACTCCCATCCACCATCTTCCGCCTTCCGTCTTCCATCTTCCGTCTTCGGTCTTCCATCTTCCGTCTTCTGTCTTCCGTCTTCGGTCTTCGGTCTTCCGCCTTCCAACTCCCATCCACCATCTTCCGTCTTCGGTCTTCCATCTTCCGTCTTCGGTCTTCGGTCTTCCGTCTTCCGTCTTCGGTCTTCCGTCTTCCGTCTTCGGTATTCCGCCTTCCAACTCCCATCCACCATCTTCCGTCTTCCGTCTTCCGTCTTCCGTCCAATCTCTCGTCTCTCCAAAAAATCTAATCCAAACATTGCTTTCCGCTTTTAAGTTTCACTTCTTTTCCGTTGTATTTAAAAATTCCAGTAGTTCCTTTAGGTAGAATAATATCGCCAGAAACCTTGTTGCCAACCTTTTTTAAATCCACTACAATTTCTCCTTTTGGATGTGGCATTACCGCTTTAAATTTATCCAAACCATTAAAATTTGGCGCAATCATAATTTGTTTAAAATGTTTACTCATTGGATAAATACCAGCAATAATCTTTAAAAAATGGTAATTTGGCGAAGCAGACCATGCATGACATTCCGAGCGAGGTTCGATATCGGTTTCTGCAAAAGTGGTTAAACCTTGGTCAAGCTGATTTGTCCAATTGTCAAGTAAACTCGTATATAAATTTCCCATACCAACTTTTTGCAAAGCATTAAATAAGTAAAATTTGTAGTAGATGGTCGTCTGAATTAAACTTTTATCATCCAATATTTTTTGCATCATTGCTTTTTGTTCGTTTTGCGGAATGGCATCCGTTAAGATTGCCATAATATTGGTGTGTTGCGAAAATTTTTCTTTATTAGGCGTTTCGGCAAACAAGCCTTTTTCGGAAACAAAACAGTTTTTAAACACACTTTGCCGAATGCGTTTTTCTAAAGCCGCATATTTAGCAGCATCTTCGGTATAACCCAAATCGGCAAACATTTCCGAAGCCAATTGTAAAGTTTTTACAAACTGCAAGGCAATAGAAGCAGAATAGCCATCATCGGCACCGTCTGGAATACCATTGTGAAATCCGGGACTCCAATCTGTAAAATTCCACCATTCCATTTTGGTAGGCATACCAGTAGCATCTACTTTGTTCGACCACCAATCGATAACGGCTTTCATTCCTGTAATGTATTTTTTAGTAAAAGCGGCATCCTCTTTATACATGTAATGGTCGTGAATCATATTTACCCAAAGTAAGGAGTATGTTGGAATAATTTGTACAATATACGAAGGAAACCTACTAGCAGTTAAACCACTTGGCAAACGCGAATTGTCGAACATTTCAATGGCTTTTCGCATCAAACGATCATCGCCATCTACACTTAGCGCCACAATTGCTTCAATACGAGTGTCGCCAACATATTGCAATTGTTCGTAATAAGGGTCTATAAAACCTTCTACAGCAGAATTACGAAGTGTACGCCAAGAGGCATCCCAAATAGCATTTAAAACTTTATTGTCTGTAATAAATTTGGCATTTTCTTTAAACGGATATGCAGTGTAAACATTGTAATAATCGTCAATAACTAAGGCTTCATCTTTGGTTTCTATATCTAACTGGATAAATCGAAATGTCCTTTGTCCAATAGGTTTAAAACTTCGATTACTGCCGCCATCTGCTTCAATAATATCGTAATAACCTAAAATATGTTTGCCTTCGACTACATTTCTATTGCCTTTTTTCCAATCTTTATCGTACATCGCTTCAGCATAGGTCATTTTTATGGTACTGCTTTTTCCAAGTGAAAAATGAAGCACAGGATGTCCAATAGTATGGTGTGTTTGGTCTATTAAAATACTTGCTTTGGTATGTGCGGGAATGGTTAACTTTCCAGTTCCTTTAATAAAATTATTGGTCGCATTTACACCTTTACTTCTTGCAATTTTGCCAAATCGTTGTTTGCTTTCTTCCATAAA
Organism: Flavobacteriaceae bacterium; assembly: GCA_015488935.1. Lineage (GTDB taxonomy): Bacteria > Bacteroidota > Bacteroidia > Flavobacteriales > Flavobacteriaceae > S010-17. Next base: position 2,003 of record WFMU01000232.1, read on the forward strand.
TGGAATGGTTCTCGGCACCAAGTACCAGGTACTACCAAATAAAAATCCTCGTCCAACGGCAAACTCTACCGTTCCCAATTTAGGGTTTAGCCATTTAGAATCGTCAAAATTGGTACTTTTCCAGTTCCATGGATGTTTTTTTGCAATCAACTTTTCACCAGGACCAGCAGCGTAATATCCGCGAAGGGAATCGCTCACAAACGGTATGCTTTTAAAACCAGCATCGTTTAAAACTTTCCATTTCGATGCTTTTCCAGTATTTATATTTACAGGATTATTTTTGTCGCCTTGCAAGATAAATGCCGTTTGAAAAGTCATGGTAGATGCTTTCCGATATTCACCAAAATTAACAACTTCTACAGCAATGGTATTTTTACCAACTTGTAATCTGTTGGCAATATTTAAAGTTTCATAGCGATAATGATTAATATCGCTAGTTGATGGACCAGAGACCATATAGTTACCATTAACGTACAAACGATAGCGATTATCTGCCGAAACATAAATAATAAATTTTTCTGGTTTTGTAGTCAATTCAAAACTACGTCGAAACAAAAATTTACGCGAATCTAAGGTAGATTCTGTAGGATGAGTAATCCATTGCGAAGTCCATGCGTGTTTTAGTTTGGTAAATTCTTTACCTTGGTGGTTTATTTTTACATTTGATTCTTGTGCAAAAAGACACATTATTGGTAAAAAAAATGCAATTATTAAAATTTTTAGATTTTTCATAAATAAATTATTCTAAACCTTTCGGTTTATTTTTAGTTACTTTAAAGTTATCATAATAACAAAAAGAATCGTTTTTGGGTGCCCAATCTGCGGTGTTACCTCCATGAAATGTCGAAAAATAGAACGAGTCTATTTCACCTAAAGGCGCTAAACGATAACGTACTTTAGTATCGGACACTACTTTTTTACCGTTTACCCAAACTTCCATAATACCATTAAATTTATCGCTAGTATTCATTTTTAAGTGTTGTGTAATTCGGTACCATTTTTCTTTTTCAAAAACGGAATTCATTTCTACAATATCTCCCCATTTGTGCTTCATATCTAGATGATAAAAATATAGGATAATAGCTCCTTTTTCACGCCACATATATCTCGCACTCCAGCCTTCGCCTTTATCTGGATGAATTCCGCCAGTATATTTTTCGCCACCGCTAGTTAGTCCAGGGAGTTTGCCACCCAAAGCAAAATCAAAATTTTTACCGAATTTTACGTAGTAATCTAAATAATAATTGGTTGCTTTTGGTAGCGGTTTATCAAACTGAATACCTCCTTTTTTGGGTCCAACGGCTCCTTTTGGATATTTTACTTTTAGCACTTTTCCATGTACTGCATCTTCTACAATGGATGCTTTATCTTCTACAATTTTCCATGTAACGTTTCCAACATCGGCAATAAGTTTGGCATCGGTATAAGCTCCAACTACATTTTTTTCGAAGTCAAGGCTAAATACTGGAGTTTCGGTAACTTCTTTATTTGTTGTTGGTGTGTTACTTTTACAAGCATAATTCATAAGAATTAGGAATGTTAAAATGTATTTTATTGTTTTCATTATTTTAATTTTTAGTTTGGGCTTTTAGTCAGGGCTTCATTTGGAATGTTTTGATATTCAGGGCTTCACTCTAAGTGAAACCCTGAATCACTACTTTGATATTCGAGCTTCACTTATATTTCAATCTGGGCTTCACTTTCCTGAAGTCTCGGGAGTAAAGTCCTGACTCGTTCTGGGTTTGACAGGTCTTTATTATTTATTGAAAAAGCGATTATTATGTATTTCATTTGCTTTTTTGCATTATTTTTAATTAAGGTTTCACTAATATGATAGTCAGGGCTTCACTCTAAGTGAAACCCTGACTTTGGAGTGAAGTCCTGACTATAATTAAAGCCCTGACTTGACTTGTTCTGGGTTTATCTAATCTTTGCACCCTTTGCGTTATCTTAGCGTCCATTGCGGTTAGAATTAATGTTTAGATATTTAAAGATAAAATCTTTCGTGTTTTCTACTGCTTTTTCTGATTCTGGTAATAAATAATGTCCTTGCCAAACGTGCCACATGCCTTCATAAACATCGAGTTTTGTTTTTATTTTTGCATCGTCTAAAACACGATACATACGTATGGCATTGCTCAAAAATATTTCTTTGCTTCCAACCTGAATTAATGTTGGTGGAAATCCTTTAGAAAAATTACCATAAACAGGAGAAACATACGGATTTTTAAAATCGCTTTTTGGTGCATACGCTAAGGCTGCATTTTCTAAAAAGTTTTCGTTTATTAACGATGGATCGTTATCTGCCAAAGTAAAATAAGTATCTCCAATTTCGTCAATATCTGTCCATGGCGACCACAATACCAAAGCTGCTGGTAGTGTTATACCTAAATCTCTCATTTTAATTATACTTCCTGCTGCAAGTCCGCCACCAGCAGAATCGCCATAAATAGCAATATTTTTGGCATCGTATTGTTTTAAAAGACCTTTGTAAAATTGTATTACTTCGTTTGTAATTTGTTTGTATTTTGCTTGTGGTGCTAAGGTATAATCTATGGCTATTATTCTTAATCCAGAAGTTTCTGCAAGAGGCAATATGGATGCTAAAGTAGCTTCGGCATGTAAAACAACGTAGGCACCTCCGTGAATATAAACAATTACTTTGTCGCTTTTTTTATAGTTTTTTGGATGGATGTCTATGGCTCTAATACCACCTACAAAAATAGTATCGATACTTGGTTGGTATTTGTTTTTTATAGGTTGTAATCCGTTTAGTACTGCTTTATCTATATTGTCTTGAAATTTTTTCCATTCGCTATGTGGTGCGTTAGCTTTTGGTGTTTTTGCTGTATTTCTATCGGAGCGTCTTTTTGCTTTTAGTATTTCTTGAGCTTCTTTAGAAATGGTTGTTGGTACATAAAAGGCATCTTGCAATGTGGTTTTTTCGTATCTTGTAATGGCATTATTTACAGGAATATTTTCAGCTGTTTTTGCTAATAGTACAACCTTACCACGATCTGGAACTGCTTTTACTAAGACATATTTATTAAAATTATAGGTAATTATTTTATGTGCGATTGTTTTTCCGTTTTGTGTTGCTTTGGCACTAATCCAGTTATTTGGAACACGAATTTTTACCGTTAATGGCATATCGTAAATGGCATCTTGCATTTTATCGGTTAGTATAAAGTTAATACTATCTTCTTCATTTTTGGTAACTTTAAGTGTGTGTGTGGCGTATTCTTGTGCGTATTTTGCTACTTCTGGAAAAGTACCTATCCACAATTTGTCTTCTTTTTGTTTGAGGTAATTTAGAAATTTATCGGTGGTTTGTTGTAATTCTGGTGTGTTTACATTATGAAAATGGGTGCTCCCCCAACCACGATAATAGTTGATATCTTCTAGTTTTGCACTTTTATTGAGTAATGGCAATATGTAATGATTTCTTGTACTGTCGTTTGTATAAATATGTGGATTAGAAATACTTCGAATTTGCTTAAAGTCTATTTTATTTGCTGGATTTAGTGTTCCAATAACACCACGACTTGCAATAAAGAGTTTGGCTACTTCGTTTACGTTTCCTTGTCCCCAAGGATAGGCATAGGTTACACATTGTTGGTTTTTAATGTGTTTTTCAATTTTTTCTTTGGTTGCTTTTAGTCGTTTGCAGTAGGCTTTTATACTTGGGTTTTTCTGATTTTCTTTTGGATGGTCGTACCAATTTTGGTCGTCGTGTCCTTGGATAGCGTTTCCTTGTTTTGCTAATTCGTTAAATAAATTCCAGTTTTTTACATTCCATTTTTCATCTGCTTCGGTAATAACAAACCATGTGTATTTGAATCCGTATTTTTCTTGTGTTTTTTTCCAAAAAGGAATGTCTTGCTCGTTATTATCGTCTATAGTAATGGTAAATGCACTTAATTTATCGTCGTTCCAAAGACAGACGGAAGCATCTCCAATGGTTTGTGCCCAAATTTTTTCGGTAATTTTAAATCTTGGTTTCGTTGTTGTTTCGAGGATAAATTCATCCTGTGAAAACAGATTTGCTGTTTGCAAAATAACAAGTAAAAGAATTATTTTTTTCATTTTATTAAATATTATTTCCAATTCCGATAAGGATAGTAGAGCATATAATAACTACCAAACCTAGCCATAAAGTACGCATTGTTTTTTTAGAAACGCCTTTCCATTCTTTAAAGTATAAACCCCAAAGTGTGCTAAAGATAATAATAAAAGCCATGTGTAGTGTCCAACTTGCAAATTCATATTCTTTTCCTAAAAAGGTGGTTCCCATACCGTAGAAGAAAAACTGAAAATACCAAGTTACGCCTCCAGCAATGGCTAGTAGGTAGTTTTTCTTTCTGTTTTTAATCGTTTTATCGGTAAAATCTTTAAATGTTTTGTTTTTAAAACTCAAAATCATGGTCCAAATAAAATTGGTTAAAAATCCACCCCAAAGTATCCAAACGATTACGGGATTATTCTGAAATAAATTATCGGTTCCTAATTTTAATGCTTCTTCGGCTATTGGTTTTCCAGCTGCTAGTCCGAAAGCAAAACAGGCACTTAATATTCCAGAAATGGTGGCGATAATTAGCCCTTTGGATAAATTAAATTCTGCTACTGCTTCTTGTTGTTGTGTATCATCTAAATCTTTTTCTTTAAGCATTCCTGCTTTTCCAGCAATGGCAATTCCGATAAGGCTTACTAATACACCAAGCAAGACCACTTTTCCTCCATTTGTTGCTACTAAGGATGAAAATGTACCGTTGTAAATAGGTGGTATTAGGGTGCCAAATGCTGCTGTAAATCCTAGGGCAACTGCCATTCCTAAACCAATTCCTAGATAACGCATGGATAGTCCAAAAGTTAATGCGCCAATTCCCCAAAGGACCCCAAATAAGAAGGTGTAAAATTTTACTTCGGAACTGGCTGCGCCCAAAACTTCAAATAGATTTGGAACGGTAATCCATGCCATGATTAATGGTGCAAATACCCAAGCTGCAAATCCTAGAATTAACCACGAAGTTTCCCATTTCCATTTTTTTATGAGTTTAAACGGAATGTAAAAACTTCCAGCTGCAAATCCGCCGATAGCGTGTAATAATAATCCTAAAAATGCTCCCATAGTTTATGATTTATGTATCTCGCAAAGCCGTAAAGCCGCGAAGTATTTGTTTTTTATTTTAATCCAACATCCAACATTTATCTTATTCTCCCGTCTCCCGTCTCCAGTCTCCAGTCTTCAGTCTTCCGTCTTCTGTCTTTTCTCTTTTTTCTTGCCTCTTGTTTCTTACCTCTTTAACCTCCTTCCTCCATCCAAACTACGCTGCTTCAAAATCCTTTTTCAAGACTTTTTTTGCCAATGCGAGTTCTTCTTTTGCAAATGGTTTTGCATTAGAAGCGGAGACTGCTCCTTTTAATTCTGCTATATTTTTTGCTCCTGAGAGTACGGTAGAAACGCCTTTTTGGTCTAAAACCCAACGTAATGCTGCTTGTGGCATGTTGGTAATATCGTTTCGCATTAAAAATTTAAAGGCTTCTACTTGTGCTACTCTTTCTGCTAATTCTTGTTTGGAATATCTTGCGTTTAGTGTTCCTTTTGGAAAAACGGTATCTTTGGTTATTGCTCCAGATAGAAATCCGTTTGCCAAGCACTCTCTTCCAAATACACCAATTGGATATTCGGATAGTTCGTTCACTAAGGTTTGTGCTTCTCGATTCATTAAACTTAGTACAACTTGCACAACGTCAATTTTTCCTTCTTTTGCCCAAAGTCGCGCCATATTTTCTGTTTGTTTAAACATGGAAATAGAATGTGCTATAAAACGTACTTTACCTTGTTTTTTTACTTGCTCAATACCTTCCCAAACATCGTCTCTAATTTCGTCTGGCGAAAATGGCGAATGGAAAAATAACACGTCTATATAATCGGTTTGTAAACGTTTAAGGCTTTCTTCTACAGAATTTATTATTCTGGATTTGTAAAATAAAGAGCGTCCGCCTTCGATACATGGATTTCTTCCGAATTTGGTAGAAATATGGACTTTGTTTCTTTTACCTTTTAATGCTTTTCCGAGTACGATTTCTGCCACACCATCTTGTTTGTCTGTTCCGTATTGTGGCGCTGTGTCAAATAGGTTTATGCCCATATCGATACCTGCATGAATGGTGTTTATCGCTTCTTTTTCGGGAACGCCACCATAGACATTATTTCCAAATGCCCAAGTACCGAGACTTATTTCGCTTACTTCTAAATTGGTTCTTCCTAATTTTCGATAGTTCATGTTTTATAGGTATTTCTTTTTTAATTTGTTTATTTTTTTTGTAGCATTTTTTAAAAATGTATTGGCAATATTTTTTCCGTGATCAGCTGTTGCTGGTCTTGGATCTGCTCCAGATACGGCGTGTTCTTTTAAGGTTATTTTGCCTTTTTTTGGTAATACATTTAAGGCTACGGTTTCTGGTTTGTATAGTAGTTGTAGCGAGGTTTCGCCTAAAGCGGAATGGTTTGCTACGAGTAAGTCATCTTCAATAATATCAAATTCTGCAAGTGCCCAAAAGTGTTTTTTCGGATATTTTTTGTTGTATTTTGTGGCAGTATCTCGTAAAATTTGCAAGTGTGGTTCGCCTGCATGACCAGAGAGTATAATTATAATTTTAAATTTTTGTTTTGCCAATTGTTCTAGGTATTCTTCGCAGATTTGCTGAATGATTTTTTCTGAAAATTCAATAGAGTGTTTCGGAAAATTCACACCAGGATAGGAGCTTATTAAATTTGCTGCCAAGCTAATTGCAGGAAATACCAATCCGCCGTTTTGTTTTGCTAAATCTTCGCAAAGGTGTTGTGCTTTGTGTGTATCTAATCCTGTTGGATTGTGATTTCCGTGATATTCTATTGCTCCCCAAGGCAAATATGCTATTGGAAAATTCTTTTGAATTGCTTCAATTTGTATTGGTCGTAATTTATCGTAAAATCCCCAGTTGGTTTGCATTTATTTGTTTTTAGAATAAATTAGTGGATTTTGTTTTTCGTTATTTAGCAAGTCGCCAATTTTAAGGGTTTTAAAATAAGCGTCTGGTAATACGTTTTGTTTGCCATTAAATGTTGCGCCGTCTGGCATAAATGCGCAAGTCATGGCATTTCGTGTAAAAGGTGTCATGTTAACTCCTGCAGCATGAATATTTAATCCATTGTGGAAAGAACAACTTCCTGCTTTTATTACCGATGCTACTGGTTTTACGGTTTTATATTTTGGATAAGTATCAAAAATATCGCCCATATTTGCGCCAATTCCAGGTTCTATAAAATCGGTATCGTGATTGGAACCTGGCATAAAATACAAGCAGCCATTTTGTAGGGTTACATCTTCTAAGGCAATCCATATACTCAATGCTTCTCTGTGGCTAAACGACCAAAATGGTGTATCTAAGTGCCATGCTGTTGCATTTGCCCAAGGTTGTTTTATTAACGATTGGTCGTGCCATACACGAATTCCATCTACTTGTGCTAGTTGTGCTGCCATTTTACCGATACGTTCGTCTAAAATGAGTTTTTTTACGTTATCGTCTGTCATCCATAAATTAATGATTTGTGTAAAAACTTTTCCAAAGTAATTGGCATTTTCATTGATGCCATCGTTTTCGCCAGATTTTATTTTGGAGTGTGGAAATTTGGTACCATTTCGGTCTGCTACTGCCTTATCAATGGTTTTTTTCCAGTGTTTTACTTCATCTGTATTTAAAAAATCGTCTATAATTAAAAATCCATTTTTTCTATACGATGCAATTTGTTCTTTCGATAAATTAGAATTCATTTATATAAAATTGGTTAGTATTTACGTTACACAATACTAATTTTATATGTACAAAATGTTATCCTGTGGTATCCTGTAAACCTGAGTATTCTAAGATTTAATTTTCAGAATTCAAAGAAAAGGTAAGATTAGAAATGAAAATTTGACGGAATATCTGGATATTTCAAAAATTATTCATGAAAAAGATTGCCTTTTCTTTGGATTTCCTACGGATTTAATGAATTTTTTCCAATTCTTGCCAAATTTTCTTAAACTAACCAGTTAGTCCTTCTAAAATTTGACTTCAAATTGAATAAAAATTCGTTTAAACTGAAAACAAATATTAGGTCGAATTCAGGTTAACTAAAAACTATGGCAAAACTCTTTTTGCCTTAGCATACGCTTTTCGCCAATATGCTTCAGACAAAAAAGATTCCATAACACCTCTAGAAGTTGTTGCGTGTATAAATTTAATTTGTCCTTTCTTTACGGAGGTTACTAAACC
>WFMU01000233.1 GCA_015488935.1 Flavobacteriaceae bacterium
AAGAGAAAGTTATAGAAATGCTTCATATTATTTCAAAAAATAAAAATAATTACAATTACAATATTTCTAAAAAATTATTAAAAGAGATAGATTAAAAACAGCATAAATAAGCACCTTATTACTTCTCAAATATTTATACTAATTGCAAAATAATTCTATTTTTCCTTTTTAGTGAATATAAAATAAAAAAATTGAAGTTTTTTATTGCGAAATATTTAGATGCATAAGTCCAAACGCTAATTTAAAAAAAATATTTTTAGAGTTGCGATTATTAACTAATAATCAGTTAAAATTTAGTACATTTACGGTTTATTAAAAACTAACAAATTAAACAGATAATATTTTATGGGATTTTTTGATTTCATGACAGAAGAAATAGCTATCGATTTAGGTACTGCTAATACTTTGATAATCCACAAAGGCAAAGTAGTAATTGATAGTCCCTCTATAGTTGCCATCCACAGAAACACAAACAAATTACTTGCTACAGGTAAAGAAGCCAGATTAATGCAAGGAAAAACACATAGTAATATAAAAATAATTAGACCTCTAAAAGATGGTGTAATTGCAGATTTTGAAGCATCAGAGCAAATGATAAAGGAATTTATTAAGCAAATTCCAACCATCAAAAGACGCTTTTTTTCTCCATCGTTAAGAATGGTTATTTGTATTCCTTCTGGAATTACAGAAGTAGAAAAACGAGCAGTAAAAGACTCTGCAATCCACATGAGAGGTACCGATATTTACCTCATCTACGAGCCAATGGCAGCAGCAATTGGTATTGGAATTGATATTATGGAGCCTAAAGGAAACATGATTATTGATATTGGAGGTGGTACTACAGAAATTGCAGTCATTGCACTTGGTGGAATTGTATGTGATAAATCGGTAAAAGTAGCAGGAGATGTATTTACAAATGATATTTCGTATTATTTAAGAACACAACACAATTTATATGTTGGAGAACATACCGCAGAGCGAATTAAAATTGAAGTTGGTGCAGCAACCGAAGATTTAGAAAATCCACCAGAAGATATGCTTGTTCAAGGAAGAGATTTACTTAGCGGAAAACCAAAACAAATACAAATATCGTATAGAGAAATTGCAAAAGCGTTAGATAAATCTATTCTTCGTATCGAAGATGCGGTTATGGAAACATTATCCGAAACACCACCAGAATTATCTGCCGATATATACAATACAGGTATCTATTTAGCAGGAGGAGGTTCTATGCTTAGAGGTTTAGATAAACGGTTATCTCGTAAAACCGATTTGCCTGTTTATTTAGCAGAAGATCCGTTAAAAGCTGTAGTAAGAGGTACAGGTATTGCGCTAAAAAACATAGAAAAGTTTAAAATTATCTTAATGAAATAATATAAAAATAACAATACCGTTTACAAAATAAATGTAAACTTTATAAGTTTTTTAAAAATATTAAAATAAACGTATTTATATTGGTATTCTTTGCCTAACAAAATTAATGATAACTAAACTTAAGGAGAATGCAACAAATAATTTCTTTTTTAATTCGTAATAAATATTTTTTATTATTCTTATTTCTAGAAATTATTGCCTTGTCATTTACTGTACAAAGTCACTCGTATCATCGAAGTAAATTTATCAATTCATCAAATTATATTACTGGTAGTATTTACAGTAACTTTAATGCTATTGAGAATTATTTTAACCTAAAAGAGTACAACGAACAACTTGCAAAAGAAAATGTAAAACTCAAAAATTTAATTGCACAAAAAAACAAACAAAAACCAGCAATAGAATTTTCGAAACTAGACAGTTTAGTTTACCAACAAAAATACCATTTTATACAAGCCAAAGTAAGTAAAAATGATTACTTAAAAAATAATAATTACCTAACCATAAACAGAGGAGAAAATGATGGTATAAAAACAGAATTAGGAGTAATAACCAGTAAAGGAATTATTGGAGTTACCACAAATACATCGCCTCATTACACCACAGTAATGTCTGTTTTAAATGAAAATTCTCGAATAAATGCAAAATTATTAAATAGCGAACATTTTGGCACACTAATATGGAATGGCAAAGATTACAATACCTTACAATTTGAAGATTTGCCAAGACAAGCAAACATAAAACTAGGAGATACTCTAATAACAGGCGGAAAATCTACCATATTTCCAAAAGGCATTTTAATTGGTACCGTTAAAAACTTTGCAATTAAAAATAACAAATACCAAATAATAAATATCCAACCCTTTAACGATATGAGTGCTATTGGATATGTAAATGTAATTACAAATTTTGATAAATTAGAAATACAACAATTAGAAAAAAACAATGAATAATACTATCTTTAAATACTGTCTCTTATACACATCT
>WFMU01000234.1 GCA_015488935.1 Flavobacteriaceae bacterium
ATTTAATACAATACATTACTGTAATGTTTTTAGGTCTGGTTTCTGCTCCTCCTGTATTGGATGAATTAAAAGCTGTTATATCTATGGTATGTGTATGGTTTCCTGCTATAGCAGAATTAAAAGGAGCAATATCAACTGTATGTCTATGGTTACCATTGGCATACGAATAAAAAGGTGCAATGTTTACGGTGTGCCTGTGATTGCCTGCATAGGCTGTATAATGAAGTGTATTTCTAGAACGACCGCTCACTTTTGTTGGTCTCCTTGGGGAACTTTGCCTATAACGCGTATATCCATCAGCATGTCTATGATTTCCTGCAACTGCGGTATAAGTATTTGGCGGATCTACCAAATGATTATGATTTCCTGCAAAAGCGGTATAAGTGTTTGGTGGATTAACAAGATGATTGTGATTACCTGAAATATTTGTACTTGTTGTTGGCGGATTTACTACATGATGATGAAGTAATGTTTGGTTATTTTGTTTGGTACCAACGGCATCTCCTGTAGTACCATCGCCGCGATTTGTTCTTGTTGTAACATTTGGGTCTGTTCCTGCACCATGATTGTACCCTCGTAAAAACTGTCCACGATAATCTGGTAAATTAAATGTGGTTGTTCCATTTCCTGCTCCATAACGTGTTCCAATAACTGCAAATAAATTGGCATAGGTTGTTCTACTTACTGCTGCACCATTACATTCTAAATAGTTAGGCGGAACATTATTTGTTGGTATTAAAATGATAGTACTTACTGGATTTCCATCTCCATTATTGTCTAATAATCGATGCCAGTTAGTACCATTAAAAAAGTAAAAACCTTGTACATCATTGGTTTGATAAACCAAGAGACCAACAGCAGGGTTTGTTATTGCAATCCGTTGTGCAACGGTCATTCTAGGTATTAGAATACCTTTATTAGTAGAAACTATGTCTAATGAAGAGGAACTATTTGGCGTAGTAGTTCCTATTCCAACTTGGGCATACGAGGATATCGAAATAAAAAATAATAGTACTAGTAATTTTGTTTTCATTTTTTTCTTTTTAATATTTAATACAATACATTACGGTAATATTTTTTGGTCTTGTTTCTGCTCCTCCTGTATTGGATGAATTAAAAGCTGTTATATCTATGGTATGTGTATGGTTTCCTGCTATAGCAGAATTAAAAGGAGCAATATCAACTGTATGCCTATGGTTTCCATTTGCGTACGAATAAAAAGGTGCAATGTTTACGGTGTGGTTATGGTTACCTGCATAAGAAGTTAGTGGAACTGTATTAGACCATCTTCTATTATAATTAAAATAAATGTTATAATGGTTGCCAGCATTATTTGACGACCTACGTCTATAAATGTTTGTACTGTGCCTATGATTACCATTTACTGTTGTTGCTGTATTTGGCGGATCTACCAAATGATTGTGATTTCCTGCAAAAGCGGTATAAGTGTTTGGTGGATTAACAAGATGACTATGATTACCTGTAACATTGGTGTTTGTTATTGGAGGATTTACTACATGATGATGTAGTAATGTTTGGTTATTTTGTTTGGTACCAACGGCATCTCCTGTTGTTCCATCACCTCTATTTGTTCTTGTTGTAACATTTGGGTCTGTTCCTGCACCATGATTGTACCCTCGTAAAAATTGTCCTCGATAATCAGGGAGATTAAATGTGGTTGTACCATTTCCTGCACCATAACGAGTACCTATCACAGCAAATAAATTGGCATAGGTTGTTCTGCTTACTGCTGTACCATTACATTCTAAATAATTAGGCGGAACATTATTTGTTGAAAATGAAATTATTGTACCTATCGGATTTCCATCTTTACTTTTATCTAATAGTCTATTCCAACTTGTTCCATTATAGAAATAAAATCCTTTAATATCGTTGTTTTGATAAATTAAAAGTCCTTCTGCAGGATTTACAATAGCAATTCGCTGTGCAACCGTCATTCTTGGAATTAAAACACCTTTATTGGTAGATACAATATCTAAAGACGATGAATTGTTTGGTGTTGTAGTACCAATACCTACTTGTGCATAAGTGGATATTGAAACTAAAAATATAAAAAGTAATAAACTTGTAATTATTAATTTTTTCATAACTGATTGTTTAAAAGATTTTTACGTATTTAGTTGTTATCGGCACATTATAAGCGACTCCATTACCTATACTTCTTAATTGTATTCTACTTGGTGTTTGACCTCTGCTTATTTTAATTCGCATTTCAAAGGTTACATTATCGGTATGATGACTGGATATAGAAATAGGAATAGCATAATAACTAGTATTATTCCAACTATTAGAAATGGCGGTATAAGAAAGCATATAACTTATTCTTACATACCACAAATGAGCAGATAAACTAGAAATACTAAAGGAGGTTTCACATAAATATGATCCTGTAGGCAGTCCACTTGGTGTAATATCCATCCAATTACCTGAAATAATATTTTTGGTTAATTGCCATTGTCCTCTGTTTGAAAAAGTTTTTTGATGGTCTATTGCAACTGCTCCCATAACATCTAAACTTTCTGTTGGATTGGTAGTACCAATTCCTACTTGAGAAAACATGCTAGGAGAAATAAAATATATTAAAAGTATTATTTTTTTCATATTAGAGAATTGGTCAATCTTTAGTATCGTTTTTATTATAACGAGCGAATGGACTCAATCCCTAATTTTTTTTTACATTTGCAAAAATACTACAAACTAAAAATGACTAAAGAATTATATGATATTTGCAATAATCGTGTTTTTGATGGTGTGTTTAATCGCTATGCAAAAGACTTAAAAAGACATTTGTATTTTAAATACAACGATATGGCATCGGCAGAAGACGTTTTGCAAGAAACCTTTATTAAATTATGGAATAACTGTGCTAAAGTTACTTTAGAAAAAGTAAAAAGTTACTTATATACACTAGCAAATAATGCTTTTTTAGATATTAAAAAGCACGAAAAAGTAGTGCGCAACCATCAAAAAGGATTTGTAAATTACAATACCAGCGAATCTCCTGAATTTTTAATGATTGAAGAAGAATTTTTAGTAAAAGTAGAAAAGGTTATTGCCGATTTACCAGAAAAACAAAGAGAAGTGTTTTTAATGAGTAGAATGGAAAAAATGAAATATAAAGAAATTGCTTTAAAGTTAGATATTTCTGTAAAAGCAGTAGAAAAAAGAATGCGTAATGCACTAACTGTC
>WFMU01000235.1 GCA_015488935.1 Flavobacteriaceae bacterium
AAATAATACTAATTTTTCAGATTGTTCATACCATAACAGTCAAAATACATTCCATTATAAAATATGGTAAAAAACAAAGACAAAATGTCTGTAAACCGTTGAAATTACTGTCTTTTTGACATTTATAATTGTTTTTTGATGTCTTTATTTCATATTCCATAACTTTCCTTACATTTACAAAAAATAAAAAACATGGGATTATTTAGCGATTTGTTTACAGCAAAAGAAGGTACATCTTCTTCCAATGTAAATTGGATTCCATTAAATACAATGGAACAATTGGATGAAATTATAAGCAATTCTACCACAAAAACACAAGCAATTTTTAAACATAGTACACGTTGCGGAATTAGTAATATGGTAATGAAACAATTTGAAAATCAATTTAATTTATCGGATGATGAAATAGACATATATTTTTTAGATTTATTAAAATTTAGAGATATTTCTAATGCTATTTCAAGTAAATTTATTGTTGTCCACCAATCGCCACAATTAATTGTTATTAAAGACAAAAAAGTAACTGCTCACGATTCGCATCATGGTATTTTATCTTTAAAACTAAATTAACATGAATTTTATACAACAACCTTACAAAGGACAAAACGATTTTTGGAGATATATTTTAGGTTTTATTGTAATTTTATTAGGATGGCAACTTTTTGGAGCATTACCTTTACTAGCAACAGCCGTAATGCACAGTAAAGACATGACCGAATTTAGACAAGCAGGAGCATCTAATTTTATGCATTTAGGAATAAACTCGAACCTGTTTTTAGCCTTAATGCTTTTTATGTTTGTTATTGGTTTAGCAGCTTTATTTTTTACAGTTAAAGTAATTCATAAAAGAAGTATCACTTCTTTAATAACAAGCAGAAAAAAAATAGACTGGAAACGTTTTTTTTTCTCCTTTGGTTTATGGTTTCTTATTTCTATAGCCATGCTTACTGTAGGTTATTTTTTAGAACCAGAAAATTTTACTTGGAATTTTAAACCAGTTCCTTTTTTCATTTTAGTAATTATTTCCTTTTTATTTATGCCAATTCAAACTAGTTTTGAAGAACTCCTTTTTAGAGGATATTATATGCAAGGTATAGGAATTTTAGTAAAAAATAAGTGGTTTCCTTTATTATTTACTTCCGCTATATTTGGTGTTTTACACGGTGCAAATCCAGAAGTAGATAAACTAGGTCCGTTAATTATGGTATATTATATTGGAACAGGATTATTTTTGGGTATTTTAACCCTAATGGATGAAGGTACCGAACTTTCTCTTGGATTTCACGCAGCAAATAATATTGTTGCTGCAATATTTGTTACCAATACATGGTCTGTATTCCAAACAGAAGCATTATTAATTGATAATTCAGAACCATCGATGCGTTACGAAACATTTTTACCTGTTTTTGTATTGTACCCTTTATTACTGCTTATTTTTTCTAAAAAATACGGTTGGAACAATTGGAAAAATAAACTTTTTGGAAAAATTAGGAAACCAAAAATAGAAGTGGATACTTTTTTTGAAGAAGAAAGTATGTTGGAAATTTAAAAATTACTAGTATTCCATATTAGTAAAACACCTTGCTTTTAAAAAGCTGTTTTGCCAAATTTTGAGTAAAGCTGTCTTGCCAAAACAGCTTTACATATAAGCTTCCCTGATTAGTATTGACCGTTTTTTATTAATTCATAATTCAAAACTCATAATTGATACCCAACATTCAACCCCGAGACTTCGGGGCAAAGCTCAACAGCCATACAATCATAAAAAAATGAAACTTTTAACCCTTCAATCATATAATTTAATTACATTTGTCTGCAATTAATTCTTAACTAATTGCAATGCGTAAAAATTCCGATAAATTTTTTGGCGAAGGACTAACTTATGATGATGTATTGTTGGTACCTGCATATTCCGAAATATTACCATATCAAGTAAACATTCAATCTAAATTCACAAAAAACATTAGCATTAATGTACCTATTATTTCTGCGGCAATGGATACCGTTACCGAAGCAAATATGGCAATTGCTATGGCGCGTGAAGGTGGTATTGGTGTTTTACATAAAAATATGACTATAGCACAACAAGCCAAAGAAGTGCGAAAAGTAAAACGCTCGGAAGCAGGAATGATTATTGACCCTGTAACCATAAAAAAAGACGAAACCGTTTTTGTAGCCAAGCAATTAATGAAAACGCATCGTATTGGAGGAATTCCTGTAATTGATAGTAAAGGTAAACTAATTGGTATTATTACCAATCGCGATTTACGTTTTGAAACCGAACAAGACAAACGTATCGATGATGTAATGACAAAGTCTAATTTAATAACTACAAAAAAAGGAACATCACTAGTACAAGCAGAAAAAATATTACAACAATATAAAATTGAAAAATTACCTGTTGTTGACGAAACAAATAAACTCGTAGGATTAATTACTTATCGTGATATTATTAAAGTAAGTGAAAATCCAAATGCCAATAAAGATAATTTTGGACGTTTACGTGTAGCTGCCGCAATTGGTGTTACAGGCGATGCTTTTGACAGAGCCAAATTATTAATAAAAGCTGGTGTAGATGCATTGGTAGTAGATACTGCACATGGCCATTCTAAAGGCGTGGCAACCATCGTAAAAGAAATTAAGAAAAAATTTCCAAAAACAGATATTATTGTTGGTAATATTGCAACTGCAGAAGCTGCTAAATTTTTAGTAAAAGCTGGTGCTGATGCCGTTAAAGTTGGTATTGGACCAGGCTCTATTTGTACCACACGTATCGTTGCTGGAGTAGGATTTCCACAATTATCGGCAATTATCGAAGTATCTAAAGCCTTAAAAGGAACAGGAATTCCTGTTATTGCAGATGGTGGAATTCGATATACTGGAGATATTTCTAAAGCCATTGCGGCTGGTGCAGATTGTGTAATGCTTGGCTCTCTATTAGCAGGAACAAAAGAATCGCCAGGAGAAACCATTATTTTTGAAGGAAGAAAATTTAAATCCTACCGAGGAATGGGCTCTATTGAAGCCATGAAAAAAGGCTCTAAAGACCGTTATTTTCAAGATGTTGAAGACGATGTAAAAAAATTAGTACCAGAAGGAATTGTTGGTCGCGTTGCATACAAAGGAGAACTTAAAGAAACCATGCATCAATTTATTGGAGGCTTACGAGCTGGAATGGGTTACTGCGGAGCAAAAGATATTACAGCACAAAAAAAGGCACGTTTTGTAAAAATTACAGCTTCTGGTATGAACGAAAGTCATCCTCATTCGATAACCATTACAAAAGAAGCACCTAATTATTCGAGAAGATAAAAAATTAGAAGTGTCCTTAATAGAAAACTGATTTAAAGCATTTTAATTTAAAAGTAAGGCAAATACATCCAACTTGTATTGTAAGTACTTAGTATTACATATACCAAATTCTGTATATTTGTACTACACTTACACCTAAAATAATGAAAAAAATAATCTTCTCATTCGTAGTAATACTCTTTGTACCTATTACGCTCTTTAGTCAAACAAAAGTACAATTAGAGCATCTTAACAAATATTACCAAAAAGCATTAAAAGAATGGCATGTTCCAGGAATGGCAATTGCTATTGTAAAAGACAATAAAATAATCTTTAGCAAAGGATATGGTTATGCCAATGTAAAGAAAAAAACAAAAGTAGATGGCAACACTTTATTTGCAATTGCATCGAATACCAAAGCATTTACAGCAAGTGCCATTGCGCAATTGGTTGACCAAAACAAAATAAAATGGACAGATAAGGTTGTGGACTATTTACCATATTTTAAATTATACGACGATTATACTACCAACCATACAACTATTGAAGATTTACTTTGTCATCGCAATGGATTAAAGACATTTTCTGGAGATTTATTATGGTACGCTACAACACTTACGCCTCAAGAAATTATTAATAAACAGCAATATTTAAAACCAAAATATGCATTTAGAACACACTATGGTTATAGCAATATTGCATTTATTGCTGCAGGTAAGATTTTAGAAAAAGTTTCGGATACTAGTTGGACAAACTATATTACTACGCATTTTTTAAAACCACTTAAAATGCATCGAACACTTACTTCTACCAAACAAGTAAATAACACAACCAATATAGCAACACCATACTTTTACGAAAATGGAAAATACCATGCAATTGATTGGGTAAATTGGGATAATATAGCTCCAGCTGGTGCTTTAATTTCTTCGGTAAACGATTATGCTAAATGGTTGATGCTAAATATTAATGAAGGTGTATTTGAAAATAAAACATACATTTCTGAAGAGAGTTTTTTAAACATGACAACACCACACATAAATCGCAATGTTGGTAAAAATACCGAGAAAATACATTTTAATGGTTATGGTCTTGGTTGGGGCGTTTTAGATTATCAAGGATATAAGGTAATGGGACATGGTGGTGGTTATGATGGGATGATTTCTAGATCTTCTTTTGTGCCTGAAAAAAAACTTGGAATTATAGTTCTTACTAACAGTTTAAACTGGGCTGCTAGTGCTGTTACAAATAAAACATTAGACGTGCTGTTAGCAGATAAACTAAATGGTAAAGATTGGTCTAAAGAATGGCTAAAAGTAAAAGAAGCTGCCGTAAAAGAAGCCAATGAAAAATTAAAAAAAAACAATATGTTAAGAGGTAAATTACAAAAAGAGCACTTTAATCTAGAAACCTATACAGGTACTTTTAAAGATAAAATGTATGGAACAGTTACCGTTACTAAAAACGGAAATAAATTACATTTTTCTATGGATAATACTCCTATTTTTAATGCTGATCTAAAACATTGGAATGCCAATATTTTTACCTTCCGATTTCCTCTAAAAGTATCTTCATTACCTCAAGGAAAATTATGGTTTGATACCGATAAAAATGCCAATATTACAAATTTACATATCGATATTCCAAATCCAGATTTCTTTTTTGATGAGTTTGTTTTTGAAAAAGTGGTAGATTAGTTAATAAAATATGTAGGATAGCAATTTTAAAGCAAAACAAGCTATAAACTAATTAGTACATAAAATTAAATTCAGATAAAAGAGAAATTCCTTTTTATCTGCTAGACCTTTATGAAACCTTCTCTATAATCAAGCTAAAGCGAATCTATTTTTTTAAAAAAGGTTAAAAAATATATTTCCATATATAAATTATTGCTATTTTTGAAATAGATTTGACGTAAATAAAGGTTTTTAAATAAGCTGCCATTAGCAATAATTGCTAAAAATATTTTATAAAGAAAAAGACAAATAACAAACTAACATCAATAAAAAATGAAATCATTCCTAAATATCCTTTTTATCGTATTTTTTTTACATACTGTAGAAGCTCAATTTCCTAACGATATACCTTATCAAAGTATTCCAACTCCTGCAAATGTAGCATTTCCAAATTATTTAGGAAGTACAATTGATAATTCTGTTTCAAATCCTATACAAATTACTAGAATTACGGAGCCATATAACTATATTGATGGAAATGGCGACCCTCAAGTTTGGTATCCTACACACGAATATGCAAAAACACAAGTTTGGAATGCTAATCAAACCTTATTTAAGATACTAACTTGGAAAATTATTGATGCAACAACTTACCAAGAAGTACAAAGTTTATCTGGAGATATTTATCCTAGTTATTGGTCTAATACAAATCCAGATTTAATTTGGAATTTTAATGAAAATGGAGATATAAAAAAACATATTGTTTCAACCAATACAACACAAACAGTAGCAAACATACCTGGTTACGAATTTGTACAACTTGGTCCTGGCGAAGGTAATATTGATAAAAATGACCACAAAGTAGCTTTAGTTGGAAAAAAATTAAATGGTGATTTGGATATTATTATTTTTAATTTACAAACGTTACAAATTGAAAATACAAAGACATTTGTAGGTGCTTGGGGAAATGGAGGACTTAATTTTCCAAATTATATAGACTGGGTTTCTATATCGCAGTCCGGTGATTATGTGGTTATTATGTGGAATCACAATACTACTTCTCAAAATAATCCTTACATAGAGAATGGAAATTCACATTACGGAGTTGAGGTTTATAATACTGCAGATATGCAATATCAAAATCGTATAATTTCGTATGGAAATCACGGCGACCTTGGTTATGCTGCCGATGGAGATGAAGTTTTAGTACAGTTTTATGGAGTACAACAAGATGGATTGTATATGTATAAACTAAATGGTACTGGTTCTACTACAATTATTCAAAATACAGATTTTGGAATAGATGGTCATGTTTCTTGTAGAAATATCAATAGACCTGGTTGGGCTTATGTAACACATAGTTCTTCTGCTCAGTCTGGACAAATAGTTGCAGTAAAATTAGATAATTCTGGTACTGTTGAGCATTTTGGTCATCACTTTAGTAGTAATACTAGTTACGATCAATCGCCAATGGCTGTTGCTTCTCCTAATGGTGATAAAATTTGTTTTAAATCAGATTTTGGTACAGGTCCTAATACAAATCCTTCGGTAGTTTATATTTTTATATCAAAATTAGCTTCTGCATTGCATGTAAACGAAAATCAATTAATTGATTGTAACGTATATCCAAACCCTACAAATAAATTTATTCATGTACAGTGTAACGAGTTTATTAAAAATATTGCGGTTTATACTATTACAGGGCAAAAGGTTAACGAAATACAATTAAATAATACCAAAGCAAAAATTAATATAACAAATTTAAAGGCTGGAATTTACTACCTCAGAGTTTCAACAGAAAAAGAATCTATTCTAAAAAAAGTAATCATTCAATAAGAACGTACTTAAAAATAAATGTTAACCCAAAAAATTCATTATAACTAGATAGTCGCTCCTTATTAACTTAACAGAGAGAACTATAATTTTTAGAAAAAAGTTGCAAAACAAAATCTAAAAATATTTTAGGACGAGTCATACGTTTTAATAACAAACTACCAACCATTAATTGCATGGGCATTGCTGGTTTACCTGTAGTAGAGTATAGATAAACGCTTGTTCAAAATAATTCCAATCTATTTTTATTGGATAAAAGTACTAATTCGTGATTGGTATCTATAAAGTCAATTAATAAAAGATGGAATAAATCGCGTTGATTTTGATTTGGTGATTTTCCTATCATATATTGCAAGGTTTATATTGCAAGGTTTATATTGCAAGGTTTATATTGCAAGGTTTATATTGCAAGGTTTATATTGCAATATAAATAAAATCTTGCAATTTAAAACGAAAAAATAATACTTTTTTTGACTTTATTTTACTGACTAATAAC
>WFMU01000236.1 GCA_015488935.1 Flavobacteriaceae bacterium
GATACTCAAGGTAATTTTACTTACAGTTCTATTATTGAAGTAAACCTATCTACATTAGGAGTAGAAAACCAAGGATTAGATAAACTCAATTTAGAAATCTATCCAAATCCAGCAAAAAATGAGGACGTAACTCTTAAGTTAAATTCTAAGTTTACAGACAAAAATGCAAAATTAGAAATGTATAGCCTACAAGGAAAACGATTGGCAGTACAAGCATTAAATGTAAAAGAAGGAAACAATAGTTTTAAACTAAAAATTGGAACTAATGTAACAAATGGTGTGTATTTTGTAAAAGTAACCACGGCAGGATATATTAAAACAGTAAAATTAATAGTGAGAAAATAATATGAATCCTTAAATATAAATAAGATGAAACAAATATTACTAATAATATTTACTACATTTTTTGTAGTAAGTATTAAGGCACAAGTAGAGCCTAGATTCGAATCCTATAATACAGGACAAGCATTTACAGCAATAACTGTAGATGGGCATAATAGAAAAGTATGGGCAGGAACAACCCAAGCAGGTGTTTTTAGTATAGACACCACAGGAGTTAGAACTGGAACAGACTTTACCATATTTAACGGAGCAGCTCCAAGTGGACCAGCATTAAATAATATTAGAATTAAAAGTATGGCTGCCGATAAATTAGGAAATGTTTGGATTGGTCACCAAGGAACAAATTTTACTGGAGGACAAGGAGGCATGGAGCGAATTAGTAGCGGTTTAAGTATAAAACATTATCACTCAGAAACGAATTATACCTATACAGGACTACCATATACCAGAAGAGATGGTCTTGCAACAAGAAGAGTAACTTCGGTATGTGTAGATAAAAATAATACCGTTTGGTCGGCACATAAATACACCGATTTAACAATTACTGGTGGAGGTTCATCATTATATATATTACAACCAGGAGCATTTTCATATAAAGCGGAGAATGCAGCAAAATTTACAACAGTTGGTGGATGGAAACCAGGATTATTAAATGGTCAACCAGCAGAACTACCTTATCCAGCATATACCTATAATATCCCAGCAAGTGCCACACCAGGTTCACGAATAATGGATGCAATCTCATGCGATAAGAGCAATATGTTTGTTGCAGTAAGAGGTTATCCTGTTAAAGTTACAGATTCGCAAACAGATGGCGGATACATTCCACATAGATTACTAATGTATAATTTAGATGCTTCTTTTTCGGGATTAGGAAGTGTACCTACTTATCAAGGTTTTTCCTATACCGAAATGGGATTTCCAGCAGGAGGAGGAATAGTAAATGGAATTTGTGCAAATAATGAAAAAGGAACTTGGGTAACAAAATCAGTAGCAAACTTAGGATTTTCGGTATATAAAAATGGCACATGGCAATATATGAGTCCAACAACTTTTTCGCAAGTAATACCAACAGGAGCAAGATTTAATGCAAATGCAATGTGGCACGATAAGTTAGGAAGAGTATTTATGGGAACAGACAAAGGATTAATAGTATATAATGGTTATGGACCAGTTGATGACCCAAATTCATATAAGCTATATACAAATTATGAATATGGAACTGGAAACCAAAGAAATGTTTTTGATACAACCATGTTATCAAATAATATAAAAGGTGGATGCGCAGACCCTAATAATGCACATCGAAGTTGGATAGCTACCGATACTGGAATAATGAAAATATTCTTACCAATAGAAGGTATGACGATGTATCATGTAAAAGACGATTATACTTACAGTTCTATTACAGTAGATACCGATGAAAAAATAACACTATTAGCAAATTTAAAAAATGAAATTTCTGATGGCACAGCATTTGATTCAGAAACACCAAGTGTAGCAGCAGATGGATCAAGCGCAACAGTATTTAGATTCTATACATCAGATCCAGCAGGTTTTTACAATACAGGAAATGAAAGCTATAAAATTTTTGTAGGATATCCTTCATCAGTAGGGCAAATTTCTACACAAGATTATATCAAACAATTTGGTTATTTTTATTTAAAATCATTAGATAGTTATCCCGGAAATATAACGTCTCCAGATCAATTAAAATATGTAGAATTTAATTACAAACATCCAGAATATATAGATGCCAATGACTATTATGCCAATGAAAATTATACAAATTATTATAGCTTATATATCTTAGATGTAACCGATAGTGCAAATCCAATAGAGATTTATAAACATCCAATAAAGATAGCAGTGCCTCCAGTATTAATGGGACATGGAGTATGGTCTGATGTTAGTTCGCTTGCAGCAATAGAAGCTTATTTAAAAACCAATAAATTTTCTGACTACTCCTTATTAAAAGCTTGGCGAACTGATGGAAAAAAAGCAGAAAATTCCTTTATGCAAGATGCATGGGTAATACCAACCTATATTAAAAATTTAAAAGATAAGGCAGCAGCCAACATGTTTTCTGCAGGGAAAGTAAATGTTATTGTACATAGTAGGGGAGGCTTATATACAAGAGCCTATATAGAGGAAATAAATCCAAATTACACATATAAAAATGATGTAAATGCATTAATAACCCTAAACACACCACATTTTGGTGCTCAAGGAGGAAATTTTGCTGTAGATAAACGAATAATTCATTATGGAGAAACAGACTTAAATACATTTATAGATAATGTTATAGATTTAGCAACAATTGCAGCACCAAATGGAGAATTACCAGTTAAGACATTAGGACAACTAATTGCAGGTATTTCAGATGCGGAAAAAGTAGAAGTACAAGGAGCATTACATCTATTAGTAGAAAATGATAATATTTCTGGAGTTGTACCACCACAAGATCCAGAATTTATTTCAAAATTGAATAGAAGCGATTATTTGGCAAAGTTGAATGGAACACCAATCCATACCATATCAACAGAATTTGACCCATGTAATTCATCGCCACTTTTATGTAATAATTTTAGCAGTGTAAATGGAGGGCTTGTTATTTTACCAACGCCACTTAGAGGTTACTTGGTATTGTACAATGCATTTGTTTTTGGAACAAATACATTGCCAAATTCTATAAATGCATTAACAAATTATTTGTATGATGGAGAAAAAAATGACTTTATTGTACCACTAACAAGTATGCAAGGAGGACTAGGAGGAACACGTTATAATACACATTTTGGTCCGAGTTATAATTTTGCACACATAAACTTAGAGCCATTAAGTACCGCTGTAACAGAAGCAACACCAGTATTAGATGAAGTACTATCATTACTAAAATCTAATGTTTATGATGAAACAGGTGCTGGTAAATTTACTCAAAATGGAATACCACCAATTAAATTAAATTATGCCTTTTTAACAGGATTAGCGGCAGCTAGAATGGATACTCCTTTTATATCAAAAATATTAATTAATAGAGATCCTGCAATTTTTGATAATAGAATAGAAGGAGATATATTAAACTTTAATGTTTATCAAGAAGACGTAGATAGAATTATGGTAACTTACGAAAATGTAAATGATTCAAATAATTTTACCTACGAAATTAAAGATAATTTAAATTTTGCAAATGCATTTAGTTATACCATTCCAGCAGGTTATAGTGGCGAATTAAAAATTACAGCCTATGGCTTTAAAAATGGCACTAGAGGAATAGTAAAAAGTGTTGTTACATTAAATGTTGGTACACCAGCAACGGCAGTATTGCAAAATATTCATTTTGAGCAAAGAGACCCTACAATACTAAATCAAGATGACTATACTTATAAAGTAATTGGAACTTACAGCGATGGTATAGATAGAGAAGTAACCAACGATGCAAATTTAACCTTTACCATAGAAGATGCAGCAATAACATCGCAAGTAACTAATAATACAATAAAAGCAGACGCAGTAGGTACAACACTATTTACAGCATCATTAAATGGTTTTGAAGATACTATTTTAGTAAAAGTTATCGAAAATCCATCCTTACAACAAACCATTTTAGCTAGTTTTTATGGAGTGCCAAATGCAGATAATACAGCAATTGCAGTAAACTGGGAAACCTTACGAGAATTCCAAAATGCAACCTTTGTACTAGAAACAAGTTATGGAACACCAGATAACTTTACAGAAATAAACCAACAAGCAGGAAACGGAA
>WFMU01000237.1 GCA_015488935.1 Flavobacteriaceae bacterium
AAACATAGCTATGCAAAGAATTTATGCCTCAAAAAAGAAAAATATATTCTAATTTATTTATAACGTATTTTGCTTCACAATTGGTATGATATATTCGTATAGCTTTATAATACTAATTCCTAATTTATTTTTTACAAGTAAATAAGGCGTTATATATCCTAATTTTTGCTTAATTTTGAACATTGAAGGCGATTGAGTATGTGATTTTTACATTGATTGAAGTTAAAAATAAATAAATACCCTCTTCTTCTTTAGTAATTAAATTCCTGTTATTTCTACTATCGTAATCAAATATTTGAAATAAGGTTGACGTTAATGCGAAACTTAGAGGAAATGAAACTCTGAATATCGAAAACAAAAAAGAATAAAAATGAAAGTAATAGAAACAAAAAATATAAGTAGAACTTACCATCAAGGAGAAATAGAAGTAAAAGCATTAAACAATGTTTCTATAGACTTCGAAAAAGGAGAATTTACAGCTATTATTGGGCCATCTGGCTCTGGAAAAACAACTTTTTTAAATGCTATTGGCGGCTTAGATAAACCAACTTCAGGAAAAGTAATTATTAACAATACTGATATTACCACATTAAACGAAAATAAAATGATCGATTTTCGATTAAAAAATATCGGATTTGTATTTCAAGCGTATAATCTAATTCCTGTATTAACAGCCAAAGAAAATGTAGAATTTATTATGTTAATGCAAAATAAACCAAAAAAAGAACAAGAAATTAGAGCAAAACAATTATTAAAAGATGTTGGATTAGAAAAACAAATTAATCGAAGACCAAACCAGCTTTCTGGCGGACAACAACAGCGTGTTGCTGTAGCTAGAGCATTAGCATCTAAACCACAATTTGTATTGGCAGACGAACCAACTGCAAATCTAGATAGTACTTCTACAAGCGATTTATTAGATATTATGCAAACACTAAATAAAGAAGAAGGAATGACCTTTGTTTTTAGTACTCATGACCAACGTGTTATTGATAGAGCAAGTAGAATAATTACACTAGAAGATGGTAAAATTTTAAGCGATGTAAAACAATAAATAACACAATTCACTCGTTTAACCACAAAATATTCAGGTTATTTAGTGTCGCTCAGATTTGTTAATAACAATTCTAAGGCTTTTACAGATGCCTTTTCAATCACTTTTTCGCGAGGTTGTCCAAAATTATATTCTTTTACAATGGTTTTATTTGGCGTAGCAATAGCAATAAAAACCACACCTACCGTTTTGTCTGTTTTGTCTGTAGTTGGACCTGCATTACCAGTTGTAGCAATAGCAAAATCGGTTTTGTAAATTTGTTGGATGTTTTGTGCCATAGCAGAAGCTACTTGTGCACTAACCACACTATGTTGGTCTATAATTGCTTGTGGAACATGTAAAAATTCGGTTTTAATACGTACATTATAACTAACAACAGCACCAATAAAATACCTAGATGAACCAGGAACAGAAGTAATTAATTTTGCAATATTACCTCCAGTACAACTCTCTGCTGTAGCAAGTGTAAAGTTATTTTTAGCGAGTAGGTTTCCAAGAGAAACTTCAATAGTATTGCCACCGTTATTGTCAACTAGAATATCTTTAACTAACTCGGTAAGTTTTGCTATTTCTTTACGGAATTTTTTTTCTAAAACTTCTTTATTTTTACCTTTGGCAGATAAACGTAATCGTGTTTTTCCATAAGCTGGTAAATATGCAAGTTTAATTTCTTTTGGTAGGCTAGTTTCCCAATTTTCTAGACGTTCTGCAATTTTACTTTCGCCCATACCGTAGGTAATTAATGTTTGATGAAGTATAAAAGGCAAATCAAAAGTCTTTTGTAATTTGGGTAAAGCTTTATATGTCATAAGCCCTTTCATTTCATTTGGTACGCCGGGAAGTGAAATGTAAATTTTGTCATTTTCATTAAACCACATACCAGAAGCCGTACCTAAATTATTTTTTAAAATAGTTGCTTTATTTGGAAGCATGGCTTGTTGCAAATCTAAATCGGTATATTGGTAGTTTATTTTTGCAAACAGCTGTTTAATATGTGTTTCAATTGCTGAATTTTTAGTAAGTTTATCATTAAAATATGTTGCTATTGTATGCTTAGTAATATCATCTTTAGTTGGTCCTAATCCTCCAGTAATAATAATGATATCTGCATTTTCTTCCGCTTGACGGATAGCTTTTAAAATATGCTTTTTATTATCTTGGATAGAAGTAATCTGATATACAGAAATTCCAATTTTATTTAATTCTTCGGCAATCCATTTAGAATTACTAT
>WFMU01000238.1 GCA_015488935.1 Flavobacteriaceae bacterium
ATCTATTCCTGCTATTCTTGCCATAATTATTATCCTTGTCTTTGTTTAAATCTAGGATTCTTTTTATTTATTACGTATAATCTACCTTTTCTACGCACAATTTTACAATCTGCGCTTCTTTTCTTTAGTGATGTTCTTACTTTCATCTTTTTGTTCTTTATAATAGTGAGAAAAATCTCATTTCGAGTAATAAGTTTGCAAAAGTACAAAATTATTATCTATTTTTATTTAATTTTTTAACTTAATATCGATAAGTTATTCTTGCAATCGATAAATCGTAAGGACTCATCTCTAATTTAACTTTATCTCCTGGTAATAATTTTATATAATGTTTTCTCATTTTACCTGAGATATGAGCAGTAACTACGTGTCCGTTTTCTAAATCTACACGGAACATTGCATTGGATAATGCTTGTGTAATTACGCCATCTTGTTCTATTGCTGGTTGTTTAGCCATAATTTAAGAAATTGATTTTCTTTTGTTTCCTTTTTTCATCAAGCCATCATAATGACGGTTTAATAAATGGGATTCGATTTGTTGTAATGTATCCATTGCAACTCCAACTAAAATTATTAGTGATGTTCCTCCATAAAACATTGCCCATCCTCGTTGCACTCCTAATTTTATTACTAAGGCAGGTAAGATGGCCAATAAAACTAGAAATAATGAGCCTGGCAAAGTAATTCTAGATAAAATAGTATCTAAATATTCTGCTGTTTCACTACCTGGTTTAAATCCTGGAATAAATCCTCCTCCTCTTTTTAAATCATCTGCCATTTTATTTGTAGGAATGGTAATTGCGGTATAAAAATAACCAAAAATGATTATTAATAATCCGAACAATACATTATACCATAATCCAAACATATTTGTAAATTCTAATCCGATATTTTTTATAGTTTCGTTGTCTGATTTTTGTAACAATGCTGGAACAAACATAATTGCTTGTGCAAAGATTATTGGCATTACTCCTGCTGAATTTAATTTTAATGGAATATAATCTCTTGCTCCATCAATATTTCCTATATTTCCTGCTACGGTTCTTCGTGCATAGCGTACCGCAATCTTACGAACTGCAGTTACTAAGAACACCGCTGCTAATATAACAACAAACCAAATTACTATTTCAATTAAAATCATCATCAATCCTCCATTTCCAGATTTTAATTTTGAACCTATTTCTTGTATAAATGCTAAAGGTAATCTTGCAATAATACCTATCATAATTAATAAGGATATACCATTTCCAATTCCTTTTTCGGTAATACGTTCTCCTAGCCACATTGCAAATACAGTTCCTGTAGTTAATAAAATGATGGAAGAAAACCAGAATACGGTTCCTTTACCTAGTAAAAATGCAGAATCAGGCACTCCTAAACTTGGTAAACTATAAATGAATGTTGGTGCTTGGAATATTAAAATTACAATGGTTAACCAACGTGTGATTTGCGTAATTTTCTTATTTCCACTTTCTCCTTCATTTTTTAATTTTTGCAGATAAGGAATTGCTATTCCCATTAATTGAACAACAATAGATGCAGATATATATGGCATAATACCAAGAGCCATAATAGATACTCTCGCAAACGCACCTCCTGTAAACATGTTAAGAATTCCTAACAATCCTCCTCCTCCTGCTTTACTTCCAATACCAGACAATTGTTTAGGATCAATCCCAGGTAGGGTTATGTGTGCGGCAAAACGGTAAACAACCATGAGTCCAAGAGTAAGAATAATCTTATTTCTTAGTTCTTCTATTTTCCAAATATCTTGTATGCTACTTATTAATTTTTTCATCTTTTAAATAACATTATAAAGTGGTTACTTTTCCTCCTGCTTTTTCAATTGCAGCTTTAGCCGTTTGTGTAAATTTATGAACTGTTATATCTAATTTAGCTTTCAATTCGCCTCTACCTAATATTTTTACCAAATCATTTTTACGTGCTAATCTAGCTTCGATTAAAGTTTCCATTGTAACGATATCTTTAAGTTTACCATTATCAACAAATTCTTGTAATTTATCTAAATTAATACCTAAGTATTCTTTACGATTTATGTTTGTAAATCCGAATTTAGGCACACGTCTTTGTAAAGGCATTTGACCACCTTCGAAACCAACTTTTCTAGAATAACCAGAACGAGATTTTGCTCCTTTATGACCTCTAGCAGCAGTTCCTCCTTTTCCAGAGCCTTGTCCTCTACCTATTCTTTTACTTGTTTTTACTGAACCTTTTGCAGGTCTTAAGTTATTTAATTGCATAACTAATATTATATATTAAACTTCCTCTACGGAAACTAAGTGTTTAACTGTATTTACCATTCCTAAAACCGCAGGTGAAGCGTTGTGCTCAACCACTTGGTTCATTTTTCTTAAGCCTAAAGCTATCAAAGTTCTCTTTTGATTTTTAGGTCTTCTTATTGCGCTTTTTACTTGCTTTACTTGTATTTTTTTCATCTTTTGTAATTATAATAGATAATAAATTATCCGTTAAAAACTTTATTTAAAGAAATACCTCTTTGTTTTGCAACAGTATTAGCATCTCTAAGATTTAATAAAGCATCAAATGTTGCTTTTACCACATTATGTGCGTTTGAAGAACCTTGAGATTTTGATAATACATCGTGTACTCCTACAGACTCTAATACGGCACGTACAGCACCACCTGCAATAACTCCAGTACCATGAGATGCTGGTTTTAAAAACACTCTTGCTCCTCCATACTTACCTTTTTGTTCGTGTGGTAAAGATTGTTTTTGAATTGGTATTCTTACCAAATTCTTTTTTGCGTCTTCTATTGCTTTTGCTATTGCAGAAGCAACATCTTTAGATTTACCTAAACCATGACCTACAACACCTTCTCCATTACCAACAACTACAATTGCTGAGAAACCGAATGTTCTACCTCCTTTAGTTACTTTGGTAACTCTGTTTACACCAACTAAATGATCTTTTAAATCTAATCCACTTGGTTTTACTCTTTCTACGTTTGGATATTTTTTATACATAATTCTGTATTATTCTTTAAAATTTTAATCCTCCTTCTCTAGCTCCTTCAGCTAAAGATTTAATTCTTCCATGATATAAATAACCATTACGGTCAAAGGAGCATGTTTCAATTCCTGCTTTTATTGCTTTTTTTGCGAGTAGTATTCCTACTTCTTTAGATATCTCTGATTTAGTACCAGAAGCTTTTAAATCTTTCGATCTTGAAGATACAGCTACCAAAGTTGTACCATTAACATCATCTATTAATTGTGCTTCTATTTGTTTGTTACTTCTAAACACAGATAATCTTGGCTGTGTACTAGTCCCAGAAATATTTTTTCTTATTCTTTTTTTGATACGTAATCTACGCTCTAATTTAGTTAATGCCATTTTCTTATTCTTTATGCATTATGCTGTTTTACCAGCTTTTCTTCTTAATACTTCACCTACAAACTTAATACCTTTTCCTTTATATGGTTCTGGTTTTCGCATTGAACGAATCTTTGCTGCAACCTGACCAACTAATTGCTTATCAAATGATGTTAATTTAACAATTGGATTTTTTCCCTTTTCAGAAATAGTTTCAATTTTAACTTCTGGCGCTATAGACATAACTATAGTATGTGAATATCCTAAAGCTAAATCTAAAACTTGACCTTGGTTAGAGGCTCTATAACCTACTCCAACTAATTCTAATTCTTTAGTCCATCCTTTAGATACACCTTCAATCATATTAAACATCAAAGATCTATATAAACCATGCTTTGCTTTATGATTTTTACTTTCTGATGGTCTTTCTAAAGTGATAGTTCCATCTTCTACTTTAATTGTAATTTCAGAAAATTCTTGTTTTAATTCTCCTAATTTACCTTTTACAGTTATCATGTTATCTTTAACATTTACTGTTACTCCATCTGGAATTGTTATTGGACTTTTACCTATTCTTGACATCTCTAATATCTTTTATCTATTAATATACGTAACATAAAACCTCACCACCTACATTCTCTTGGATTGCCTTCTTGTTTGTCATTACTCCATTTGAAGTAGAAACAATTGCAATACCTAAACCATTTAAAACTCTAGGCATTTCTCCAGCACCAACATATTTACGTAATCCTGGTTTACTGATACGTTCAATTTTCTTTATTACGGATTCTTTTGTTGCTTTATCGTATTTTAAAGCTATTTTGATACTACCTTGAACGGTATTATCTAAAAATTTATAACTTAAGATATATCCTTGGTCAAAAAGTATCTTAGTCATTTCTTTTTTTAAATTAGATGCTGGAATTTCCACAACTCTATGTCCTGCCGATGCAGCATTTCTAATTCGTGTTAGGTAATCTGATATTGGATCTGTTAACATTTTATATTTAATTTCGGAATTGGTTTTTAACTCTGCATTGAATTAAACCTAAATCCATTAGTATTTTATTTTTTTACCAGCTTGCTTTTCTTATTCCTGGTATTAATCCTTTGTTTGCCATTTCTCTAAATGTAACACGGTTAATTCCAAACTGTCTCATATATCCTTTTGGTCTTCCTGTTAATTTACATCTATTATGCATACGTACTGGAGATGCATTTTTAGGTAGTTTTTGTAACCCTTCCCAATCTCCTGCTTCTTTTAATGCTTTTCTTTTTGCAGCATATTTTGCAACTGTTTTTGCTCTTTTAACTTCTCGAGCTTTCATTGATTCTTTTGCCATCTCTTAATTCTTTTTAAAAGGTAAACCTAATTCGTGTAATAATGATTTTGCTTCTTTATCCGTATTTGCTGATGTAACAAAAGTGATATCCATTCCAGATATTTTATTGATTTGATCAATATTTATTTCTGGAAATATAATTTGCTCTGTAATTCCTAAAGTATAGTTACCACGTCCGTCAAATCCTGTTGCTTTGATTCCTTTAAAATCTCGTACACGAGGTAATGATGCTGTAACTAATCTATCTAAGAATTCATACATTTTTGTTCCGCGTAAAGTTACTTTTGCTCCAATTGGCATTCCTTTACGTAATTTGAATGCTGCAATATCTTTTTTAGATATAGTTGCTAATGCTTTTTGACCAGATATTTTTGTTAATTCATCTACTGCATATTCGATTAATTTTTTATCTGCTACTGCTGCACCAACTCCTTTACTAATTACAATTTTTTGCAATTTAGGAATTTGCATTACATTTTTATAACCAAACTCTTCCGTTAAGGCAGATTTAACACGGTTATTATACTCTTCTTTAAGTCTTGGATTCTCCATAACTATATTACATTATTTGTTTTCTTTGAAAAACGTACCTTTTTATCACCTTCAATACGGAAACCTACTTTTGTTGTATTTCCATTTTCTACTAACATTAAGTTAGATATGTGAATTGGCGCTTCAAATTTATTAATTCCTCCTTGTGGATTTTGAGCACTTGGTTTTACATGTTTAGATACCATGTTAACACCTTCTACAATTGCTCTATAGTCTTTAGTAACTATTTTTACAATCTTTCCTTCTGAGCCTTTATTAGCACCTGCTATAACTCTTACTAAATCTCCTGTTTTTAATTTGATCTTCATAATTCTTATAAAATATTAAAGTACTTCAGGAGCCAAGGAAACAATCTTCATAAATTGTTTATCACGAAGCTCTCTCGCTACAGGTCCAAAAACACGAGTTCCTTTCATTTCTCCAGTATTTGAATCTAATAATACACATGCATTATCATCAAAACGGATGTAAGAACCATCTTTTCGTCTAATTTCTTTTTTTACTCTAACAACTACCGCTTTCGATACTTGTCCTTTTTTAGCAGTTCCATTAGGCGTTGCTTGCTTTACAGAAACAACAATTTTATCTCCAATAGAAGCATAACGCTTTTTTGTACCACCTAGCACTCTAATAACTAAAACCTCTTTAGCTCCAGTATTATCGGCTACCTTTAATCTTGATTCTTGTTGTAACATAATTATTTAGCTCTTTCTAAAATTTCTACTAATCTCCAACGTTTTGTTTTACTAAGTGGGCGAGTTTCCATAATTCTTACAGTGTCGCCTATATTGCACTCGTTTTTATCGTCGTGTGCAACGTATTTCTTAGTCTTTAATACGAATTTTCCGTACATTGGGTGTTTTGTTCTTTTAACTTCTGAAACAACAATAGATTTCTCCATTTTGTTACTAGAAACTACACCTATTCTTTCCTTTCTAAGATTTCTTTTTTCCATCTTTAAATATGTGAAATACTATTGTAATTCTCTTTTAGTTAATTCTGTAGCTAATCTAGCAACATTCTTTCTTAATTCTCTTAATTCCATAGGTGATTCTAATGGAGAAATAGCATGAGTCATTTTAAGATCTGTATAGTTCTTTCTTAATGATGCATATTGCTCTTGTAAATCTTCTATAGATAACTTTATAATTTCTGATTGTTTCATGTTGAAATAAATTAAGCTTTAGTATAATCGTTTGCAACTACTAATTTTGTTTTCACTGGTAACTTTTGAGCTGCTAAGCGTAATGCTTCTTTTGCAACATCTTCAG
This sequence comes from Flavobacteriaceae bacterium, assembly GCA_015488935.1. Classification (GTDB taxonomy): domain Bacteria; phylum Bacteroidota; class Bacteroidia; order Flavobacteriales; family Flavobacteriaceae; genus S010-17. The sequence goes on from WFMU01000238.1 coordinate 6,523, forward strand.
GTACTCCTCCAACTTCAAACATAATTCTCCCTGGTTTCACTACAGCAACAAAATATTCTGGCGATCCTTTACCTTTCCCCATACGTACTTCTAATGGTTTCTTAGTAATTGGCTTGTCTGGAAATATTTTAATCCATAATTGACCTTGTCTTTTCATATGTCTAGTAGCAGCAATACGAGC
>WFMU01000239.1 GCA_015488935.1 Flavobacteriaceae bacterium
ATATTGCACTATACAAAATAAAACTAAATGAAAACAAAATTAACATTAGTAACACTAGTAGTCACAATTTCCCTTTTTCTATTGCAAAACAACAAAAGCAAGGTTCAAAAAGTGGATCATGCTAAAATGTCTCATCAGGCGTTAATTGACAATCATCCTTATCAAGAAAGCTTAAAATTAACAAGAAAAGAACGAAAAGCTATTGGTAAAGCTCCAAATAAATATTTTGAGCAAGAATATCTTTTAGAGATGAATCCTAATACTGGAAAAACAGAGCCAGAAAAATTATTTGCTCTACAAGAGAAATTAAAACTAGCAGAAGAACAAAAATCAACTCCTGGCACAAATAGCAACTGGATAGAAAGAGGTCCTAACAATGTTCCTGGTAGAACAAGAGCAATGTTATATGACCCAAATGACCCAACACATAAAAGAGTATTTGCTGGAGGTGTAAGTGGTGGTTTATTGGTCATAAATAATATCGAAGACCCAAACGCAGTTTGGCAAAGGGTAAATATTCCCGAAAACTTAGCGGTGTCTTCTATAACGGTTGACGTAAATAACTCCAATACATTTTATGTAGGTACTGGAGAATCTTATGTTGGTGGTGATGTTAATGGTAATGGGGTTTGGAAATCTACCGATGGTGGTAACAATTGGACACATGTATTTGGCGGAAGTACAGGTAACACAACAGTTACAAGTAATGCCGTTATTATTGTAAATACTCCAGCTTCTATTACAGAAAACTTTGTTGCAATACAAACAAGTAATTTTGGACCAACACTAACTTCCACTACAGGTGATTTAGCAATTGTAGATGACGGTAGTGCAAACCCTACTTTAGGTTGTAATACATTAATAAATGGAAATGTCATAAATGGTAAAATTGCTATTATTGATAGAGCTGATTGTAATTTTACTGTAAAAGTTAAAAACGCACAATTAGCAGGTGCGATTGCTACAATAATTGTAAATAGTGTTGATTCGTTTCCTTTTAATATGGCTGGAACTGATAATACCATTACCATTCCTGCTGTAATGATGTCTAAAGCACAAGGACAAATATTAAAAAATGCTATTGCAAACGGTACAGTAAATGTTACAATAAATCCTGTTACTACAGATTTACCTGCAGGTGTAACACTAATCCCTGGAAAGTTTCATGTTAATGACATTATTACAAGAAATAACAATAATGTTACAGAAATTTATGCTGCTATAACAGAATCTGCATATATAAATAGTGGTAATTTACTAGGTGGCGAATATGGGCTTTATAAATCTATTGATAACGGAACTAGTTGGAATTTAGTAAACCTACCTTTAATAAATGGACATAGATATGCGCCAAATGATTTAATGGTTTCCTCTGATAATACACTTTGGGTTGCCACAACAAATAGTTGGTCTTTTGGAGATGGTGGAGGAACCGTATTTTCTTCTACAGATGGAAATACATTTACGCAAAAGTTTAACTTGCCAACAGGTAGAAGAACAGAGATGGCAGCTTCGGCTACAAATCCAAACTTAATTTACCTATTAATGAGTACTGGTAGTAATTCTATTGAACTATTTAAAACAACTACTGCTTTTAATTTTCCATACACTACATTAGTAAAACCTAGTGATCCCTTAATTTCTGCAACAGATTTTACTGGAGGACAGTCTTTTTATGATTTAGCAATATCCGTTTCACCTAGTAACGATCAAATGGTAGTGATTGGAGGAATAAATACATTTAAATCTACAAATGGTGGTGCTAGTTGGGCTAAAACTTCTTGGTCTAGGAGTGCAACTCCTAATATTACTAACATTCATTCTGATGTTCACAACATAGTTTTTCATCCAACAGATTCAAAAAAAGCACTAATTGGAACTGATGGTGGTGTGTATTATGTAAGTAATTACAATAATGCACAAACTAATTCGAGTGCAATGCATAGCAGAGGTAAAAATTATAATACCACACAATTTTATAAAGGTGCTATTGGACAGAATGCCTTTAATGAAAAATTCTTAGGAGGTGCACAAGATAATGGAACTAACTTTATTAATAATGCTGCTGCTGGAATCAATTCTTCAACCGAAGTTTCTGGTGCAGATGGTATGTATTGTTTTATCGATAAGAATAGCCAATACATGATTACTTCAATTTATCAAAATAGGTATTATAAATACGATATAAATGGAAACTTTTTGAGTGTTGTAGCTAATAATGGAACTGAAGGATCTTTTGTAAACGTTGCTGAATTAGATGATAATTTAGATATTTTATACACCGATGCACATACTGGTAGTGGCTCTACTGTTAGCGCTAAGATTACAAGATTTAGTGGCTTAAATGTAAGTTCTTCTACAAGAACAGAATTAGCAAATCCATTACTAACAAGACCAGTTACTGCAATGAGAGTATCTCCTTATACAACAACTAGTTCAACGTTATTTGTTGGTACAGATACTGGTAGTATTTTAAAAGTTACTAATGCCAATGGAAGACCTTTTTGGACAGATTTAACACCTGAGCCTTTTGTTACGCCATTTAGAGGTAGTATATCTTCTATAAATTTTGGAGCAAATGAAAATGAGATTATTGTTACTTTCCATAATTATGGTGTAGTTAATGTATTTTTCTCAGAAGATGGTGGTACTACTTGGCAAAATAAAGAAGGTGATTTACCTGATTTACCTGTAAAAGATGTTTTGATGAATCCATTATTAAATGATGAGGTAATTATTGCTACCGATCTTGGTGTTTGGAAAACAAGTAATTTTAAAGATGCTTCGCCACATTGGACAAGATCTCAGAATGGTATGAAGAACGTAAAAGTAACTAGTTTTGATTTTAGAACTATGGATAATACTGTTTTAGCTTCTACTTATGGTAGAGGATTCTTTACAGGTAGATTTACTGCAACCTCAACTGCTGGATTAGATGATTTCTCATTACAAAATGTAGTTGCCGTTTATCCTACTGTGTCTAATGGTAATTTTACTATTAAATCAACAAAAGATTTTAAATCTATTAATTTACAAGTTTTTGATATTAATGGTAAAATGGTGTACAAAACCAATTTAACATTAAATAATAATGAAAAAAATATTTCATTACATGTTAACAAAGGTGTATATTTTGTAAACTTTAGTGGTAAAAATTTAAAAGAATCTC
>WFMU01000240.1 GCA_015488935.1 Flavobacteriaceae bacterium
AAATAAAACTGTGAAAGATAAATATGATGTTGTAGTTATTGGAAGTGGCTTAGGTGGATTGGTATCTGCAAATATCTTAGCACGTAATGGTTACAAAGTTTGTGTACTAGAAAAAAATAATCAATACGGAGGTAACTTACAAACTTTTGTACGAGATAAAAAAATATTTGATACAGGCGTACACTACGTAGGTGGTTTAGAAAAAGGACAAAATTTATACCAATATTTTACCTATCTAGGCATTATGAAAGATTTAAAAATTCATAAACTAGACAAAGATAAATACGATGTAATAACCTTTGATGGAGATAAAAAGGAATATTACCACGCACAAGGTTATGAAAATTTTGCAAATTCGCTAATAAAACAATTCCCAGAAGAAGAAAAAGCAATACACGCCTACTGTAAAAAAATAAAAGATGTATGTAATAATTTTGCATTGTATAATCTAGAAGACGGTACTACCTACGATATGAAAATACTATCGTTAAAAGTAACCGATTATTTAGATTCTATATCCGATAACGAACTTTTTAAAGCCGTACTCGTAGGCTCAAATTCTTTATATGCAGGAGAAAGACAAACCCCTTTTTATGTACATGCATTATCTATAAATTCCTATATAGAAAGCTCTTATCGTTTTGTAAATGGCGGAAGTCAAATGTCAAAATTACTTATTCGAAAATTAAAAGAATATGGCGGCGAAGCATATAGATACCAAGAAGTAGTAAAATTTGGTTTTGATGGCGATAAACTAGCATCTGTAATTACCAAAAAAGGAAATGAAATAAAAGCAGATATATTTATTTCTAATATAGAACCTAAATTTACCGTTAAAATGCTAAATGGTAAAGGAATGCGAAAAGCTTATGTAAAAAGAATTAACCAAATCGAAAGCATGATTTCTGGATTTAGTTTATACATTACCTTTAAACCAGATTGTTTCGAATATCTAAACTATAACTACTACCATCTAAAAAGTCCAAAAATAGTATATGATGCACAAGAATATACACAAAAATCTTGGCCAGAAGGCTATATGGTATCGATGGGTGTTCATAAAGGACAAAAAAAATGGGCAAAAAATATGATTGCCATGACCTATATGAAGTTTGATGAGGTAATGCAATGGGAAAACACATTTAATACCGTTGCAGAAGAGTCGGATAGAGGAGAAGCATACAAAAAATTTAAAACAGAAAAAACAGAAATATTTTTACAAGAAATTGAAAAAAAATTCCCAAATATAAGAGATTGCATTCAATCTATATACACCTCAACACCATTATCTTATAGAGATTATATCGGAAATAATAAAGGTGCAATGTATGGCTACAAAAAAGATGCAGACAATACCATGAAGACTTTTTTATCGCCAAAAACAAAACTGAAAAATTTATTTTTTACAGGACAAAGTCTAAACATGCATGGTATTTTAGGTGTAACTATTAGTGCCGTACTAACTTGTACACATATTGTTGGAAGAGAAAAATTAATGCAATCCATACACGATGAACTAGCAAAAAATGACGCTTAAACTCCCTTTTTTAAAATTTCTATTAATAATTTCATTACTATATTCCTGTAATGTAAAAAAATCTATTTTAGATAGACCAAATATTGCATCTTACACCGTAAATAAAGAAAAAAGAACAAGCATAAACGACAGTCTTTTTTTTAAAGGAATTAATAGTTTGCGAAAAAATGAATACGGACAATGGGAATTGGTTGCTATTGGAAAAAACCCTTTAGATTTAGGAAATTCTATTGGAAGCCTGTCTAGAGAATTACTAAAACATCAAGAAGATGTATTTTTAGATAAAGTAAACCAATTAGTACCATCTAAATTTAAACAATATCTGTTGCGTAAATTTTTAGCCATCTACAATCGTAAAATATACCTGTATGTTAACGAAGAGTACAAAGCAGAGATTTATGGAATCTCACAATATGCTTCGGACAAATACAATAAAATTGCCGATAAATATTTACTCAGTCTCTACTTACACAGCGCACATGATATTGGACATGCCTTACAAGATTTAGCCTTAGTTGGCTGTACTTCATTTGCCGTTTGGGACAAACAAACCGTTGATGGTAAACTATTAATTGCCAGAAATTTTGATTTTTATGCTGGCGATGCATTCTCAAAAGAAAAGATAATTTACTTTATACAACCAGAAAAAGGCTATAAATACATGTCTGTATCTTGGGCTGGAATGATTGGTGTAATGTCTGGCATGAATGAAAAAGGACTTACCGTAACCATAAATGCAGGAAAATCGGATATTCCGTTGGTAGCAAAAACACCAATATCGCTAGTAACAAGAGAAATTTTACAATACGCATCCAATATCAAAGAAGCAATTGCCATTGCAAAAAAGAAAGAAGTATTTGTATCCGAATCCATTATGGTAGGAAGTGCCGCAGATAACAAAGCAGTTCTCATAGAAATTGCACCTAAGAATTTTGGCGTTTATGAAGTGCCAAATTCAACACAGTTAGTATGTGCAAATCACTTTCAAAGTAAAGCATACCAAAACGATGAAAATAACCAAAAGCAAATAGCAGAAAGTCATTCCAAATATCGATTCGATAGAATGCAGGAATTATTAAGTGAAAATGATAAAATAACACCACAAAAAGCAGTAAATATCCTTAGAAATAAAGACGGATTACACAACAAAAAAATAGGCTACGGAAACGAAAAAGCATTAAACCAACTATTAGCACATCACGGTATTGTATTTCAGCCAGATAAAAGAATGGTTTGGGTTTCTTCAAATCCATACCAATTAGGTAATTTTGTAGCATTTCAGCTAGATAGTGTGTTTAAAAATGCAAAATTTAAAAAAAGTAGCTTATCTATTACAAACCAAACCATTGCAAAAGATCCCTTTATAAATAGCAAAGCCTATCGCAATTATGAAAAATATAGACTTGAAAAAAAGGAAATAAATCAAATTATTGAAGCAAACAAGCATCTTACTATCAAAAAAATTAATAGTTTTGTAGCCCTAAATCCTAATTCGTGGGAAGTTTACGCTATTATTGGAAAATATTATTACCAAAAAAAACAGTATCGAGCTTCGTTAAATGCTTATAAAAAGGCATTGACAAAAGAAGTTACTACAATTCCTGATAAAGAAAATATGGAAAAGTATATTAAAAAGATTAAACGCAAATTACATGATTCCTGAAATTGAACGTAAATCTGAAGTAGAAATAAAACAATTTCAAGAAACGAAATTGCAAGAATTACTCGCGTACTTAGCAGAAAAATCGACCTTTTACAAAAACGTATTTTCTAAAAATAATATCGATTATAAGACGATAAAAACAGTAGAAGATTTAGCCAAAATACCAGTAACAACCAAAGAAGATTTACAAAAATACAACAGTGATTTTATCTGTGTAGATACTTCCGAAATTATCGATTATGTAACCACATCTGGAACTACTGGAAAACCTGTGTTTTTTGGATTAACCAACAAAGATTTGGATAGACTAGCCTATAACGAAGCCATTTCTTTTGCCTGTTCTAAGGTAACAAAACAAGACACCATACAACTAATGACTACCATAGACAGACGTTTTATGGCAGGATTAGCCTACTTTTTAGGCGCACGTAAACTTGGCGCAAGTATTATAAGAGTTGGTGCAGGAATACCAGAATTGCAATGGGACTCTATCTTAAAATTTAAACCGAGTTATTTAATTGCAGTACCATCTTTTTTATTAAAATTAATCGCTTACGCGGAAAAAAATAATATAGACATCAACAAAAGTTCTATAAAAGGAGCAATTTGTATTGGAGAACCTCTAAAAAATCAAGATTTTACCCCAAACATACTTTCTAAAAAAATAACCAAAAAGTGGCATATCGACTTGTACTCTACCTATGCATCTACAGAAATGAATACTGCATTTGCAGAATGTGAACACCAAGTTGGCGGACATCATCATCCAGAATTAATTATTGTAGAAATTTTAGATGAAAATAATCAGGTTGTAAAAAATGGCGAAGAAGGGGAATTGGTAATTACTACATTAGGTATAGAAGCAATGCCATTACTTAGATTTAAAACAGGAGACGTGGTAAAAGCACATTACGATGCATGTAAATGTGGAAGAAACACCTTGCGTTTAGGACCAGTAATTGGTCGTAAAAAACAAATGATAAAATACAAAGGTACTACCATATATCCACCAGCAATGTACAACTTACTCAATGACTTTCCAGAAATAGAAAGTTATATTATAGAAATTGATGAAAATGAAATAGGTACCGATAAAATAACCATAAAATTATTTGCAAACGGAAACGAAGAACAACTACTGTACAAATTAAAAGATCATTTTAGAGCGAAATTACGCGTATTACCAATCTTAGAATTTGTAAGTAAAGCGGAAATAAATACCCTTAAATTTCCTAAAATGAGTAGAAAGCCAATGCTTTTTATAGACAAAAGAACAAAAAAAATAAGCTAATATGGAAGAAGAATTATTACGAATTGCACCCTACAACCAACAACAAGTAACCACAGCCTTAAAATGGTTAGAAACTAGTAGAGAATTTATTAAAGGAGTACAGTTTTTTTATCCAGAATGGTCAGAAAGTGATATTATAGCAAAGTTAAGAATGTGTAATACTTGTGCAGATTTTCAAGTACAATTTATAGAAATGATTATAAAAAATTCTATAAAAGACACCATGGATTCTTTCGAAATTATAGGTTTAGATACATTCGATACTTCAAACTGCTTGTATATATCCAATCACAGAGATATTTTTTTAGATTCGGCATTACTTCAAAATCACTTATACGATATTGGTAAACCATTTACCGAAATCTCTTTAGGAGATAATTTAATGGTAAATCAAACCATGAAAGCAGTTGCCAAACTAAATAATATGTTTACTGTTTTTAGAAGTCAGAATAAATCCGAAATGCTTCAAAACTCTATAAATCTATCCAAATATTTACGTTATTCTATTACACAAAAAAAAGTATCATCGTGGATAGCTCAAGGAAATGGAAGAGCAAAAGATGGTAACGATGTTACTTCAACAGGTTTAATAAAAATGTTGCTTTTAAGTGGTGGTAGCGATATAAAACAAGCAATTGCCGAATTAAATATCGTAGTATCTACCATTGCTTTTGAATACGAGCCTTGTGCCTTTGAAAAAGCAAAAGAATTGAGTATTATTGATAAAGATGGTGTGTATCAAAAAACAAAATTTGAAAATATAAATAGTATTGTAAAAGGTATAAAAGATTATAAAGGAAAAGTGAAATTAGTATTTGAAAAACTAGATTTAAACAATATTAAATTCACCAATAACAGAAAAAAAGATGCTATTGCCATTGCCAAAGAAATAGATCGTGTTG
>WFMU01000241.1 GCA_015488935.1 Flavobacteriaceae bacterium
GTATAATGGAATGTTAAATTGCTAGAATAAATTCAGTAACTTTGTAAACTAAATTCAAAAATAATGAAAAAAATAGTATTCGTTTTAATACTTTTTCTGGTATTGTCTTGTAATAAAAAAGACGATACGATAAAAATAACCATTTTACAAGTAAATGATATTTATGAAATAGCAGCATTAGAAGGAGGAAAAGTTGGCGGAATGGCAAGAGTAGAAACACTGCACAAGCAATTATTAAAAGAAAATCCGAATACCATAATGGTAATGGCTGGTGATTTTTTAAATCCATCGTTGCTAGGTACACTAAAAAGTAATGGCGAACGCATTAGAGGAAAACAGATGATTGAAGTAATGAATGCCATGCATTTTGATTTGGTAGCTTTTGGAAATCACGAATTTGATTTAAAATATAAAGATTTACAAAAGCGATTAAACGAATCTAACTTTCAGTGGAATGCAACCAATGTATCTCATAAATTAGCAGATAATAAATTAGCACAGTTTTATGTAGAAAAAGATAGTACACAAATAAATATTCCTAGAACGGTAACTATGGATTTTAAAGATGCAGATGGTACACAAATTAAAATAGGTTTTGTATCTCCTTGTATTAATTCTAACCCAAAAGATTACGTAGATTATGGCGATTTGTATGAAGATACCAAAAATGCATACAAAAGAATTAAATCTAAAACCGATTTTGTAATTGGATTAACACACTTAAAACAAAATCAAGATGAAATGATTGCCAAAATGTTACCAGAAATACCATTAATTATGGGAGGACATGAGCATACAAATCGTTTAATACCTGTAAAGAATTGTAAAATTGCAAAAGCCGATGCCAATGCAAAAACAGTATATGTACATCGTTTAGAATACGATAAAAGAACAAAGAAACTAAGTATTAAATCCGAATTAGTTCCAATGAACGAATCGGTAAAAGAAGATGCCGAAGTAGCAAAAATTGTTAGGAAGTGGACGGTTTTACTCGATGAGAAAATAAAAGAAATTTTGCCAAATCCCGACGAAATAATTTATGTAGCTAAAACACCTTTAGATGGTCGAGATACACCAATTCGTAGTATCCAAACCAATTTAGGTAAAATTATTACCAAAGGAATGGCTTATGGTTTTGATAATAAAGTAGATTGTGCTCTTGTAAATGGAGGTTCTATACGTATTGATGATGTATTAGAAGGAAACATTACAGGAGTTGATATTTTTAGAGTATTACCTTACGGTGGCGATGTATTAAAAGTACAATTGAAAGGAGCATTATTAGAAAAGGTATTAAAATATGGAAAACTAAGTGCTGGAACAGGAGCTTATTTACAACGATATAATGCCAAATATGATGCAAAAACAAAACAGTGGCTTGTTGCAGATAAAAAAATAAATAAAAATAAAACTTATACCGTTGCTTTTAGTGATTATTTATTAAAAGGATTGGATATACCATTTTTAAAGCCAACAAATAAAGGCATAGTAAGCCTATATAAACCAAAAGAGGAAGAACTAAATAGCGATATTCGCAAAAGTGTTATTACCTATTTAAAAACAATAGCAAAAAAATAAAGGAAAGCCTAAAACCATTTTATGAAACTAAATCTAAAAAAACCAATTGTATTTTTTGACCTAGAAACTACAGGAATTAACATAGCAAAAGACCGAATTGTTGAGATATCAATATTAAAAATTTTTCCAAATGGAAATAAAGAGAGTAAAACATGGTTGGTAAATCCAGAAATTGAAATACCAAAAGAAGCAAGTGATATTCATGGTATTACAAACGAGCGTGTAGTTACCGAACCAACATTTAAAGAATTAGCACCAGAAGTTAATAAAATGATTGAAGGCTGTGATTTAGCAGGATTTAATTCGAATCGTTTTGATATTCCGCTATTGGCAGAAGAAATGCTGCGTGTTGGTTTAGATTTTAGTATGGATAATCGATTAGCAATAGATGTACAAACTATTTTTCATAAAAAAGAGCAACGTACTTTAGGTGCAGGTTATAAGTTTTATTGTGGCAAAGAACTAATAGACGCACATTCTGCCGAAGCAGATACCAAAGCAACCTACGAAATATTATTAGCACAACTCGATAAGTATGAAGATTTAGAAAATGATGTAGCAGCATTGTGTGAATTTTCTAGACATACAAAAAGAGCCGATTTTTCTGGACATATTTTATTTAATGAAGATGAAGAAGAAATTTTTTCTTTTGGAAAATATAAAGGACAAAAAGTAGTAGATGTACTCAATAAAGATAAAGGTTACTTTAATTGGATACAAAATGCAGATTTTCCTCTTTATACCAAAAAAGTACTCAAAAAAATAAAAGAGAACATGTCTGGTTCTGGATTTACCATTGAAGATTTAAAAAAGAAATTTAATGGTTAAATAAAAAAAATATATATA
>WFMU01000242.1 GCA_015488935.1 Flavobacteriaceae bacterium
ACTTAAAGCTAACAATTATCATTTTTTGTTATTTTTTTTCTATTCTCATGGAGATTAATGTAGATTTGTACCATAATTATGAATCATATTAAAAAATATTTTACCGATTTATCGGAAGAACAAATAAAACAATTTGAGCAATTAGAGGCTTTATATACTCTGTGGAATGCACAGATAAATGTTATTTCTAGAAAGGATATCGAAGCGTTATATACAAGGCATGTTTTACATTCTTTAGCCATTGCAAAAGTGATAAAATTTATGCCAAAATCTCAAATTTTAGATGTTGGTACTGGTGGTGGATTTCCTGGGATTCCGTTGGCTATTTTATTTCCGAAAAGCAAATTTTTATTGGTAGATTCTATTGGTAAAAAAATAAAAGTAGTAAATGAAGTAAGTACTGCTTTAGGCTTAAAAAATGTAAAAGCCCAACATATTAGAGCTGAAAATGTACAAGGAAATTTTGATTTTGTGGTAAGTAGAGCAGTTACTAAAATGGATGATTTTGCCAAATGGATTAAGAAAAAAGTTGCTGTAAAACACCGTCACGATATAAAAAACGGAATTTTATATTTAAAAGGCGGCAATTTAACGGAGGAATTAATTAATTTTCCAAAAGCAAATTTGTATGACATTTCAGATTTTTTTGATGCTCCCTTTTTTGAAACAAAAAAAGTAGTACATATTCCAATAAAAAATAGATTATAGTATAATGGATATTGAAATGCATCGTGCCTATTGTTTATCTAATAAGGAAGACTGTATTATTTTATAATCGTATTTCAATGTTTAATTGGTTTAAATATTTCGTACGATTTGGTAGTTGCTGCATATATAAAAAGTTACCATTAAAACTAAAAAAATATATAACCAAAACAACCTTTATATTTTAAAATTTACTACTTTTGTAGTTACATGACATTAGAAATATACATAAAAGAGCTTTTATATCGTTACGATTGTGTAATTGTACCTGATTTTGGTGGTTTTGTAACAAATAATAAACCTGCAAGGATTGTAGGAAATACTTTTTTACCACCATATAAACAGATTACTTTTAATTCGTTATTACAAAATAATGATGGTTTGTTAGCAAACCATATTGCATCTGTAGATAAGATGCCTTATAAAAGTGCTGTAAATTTCATCCATTTTGAGGTAGAAGCTTGGATTGATAAACTAATGGAGGAATCGTTAGAATTACAAGGTATTGGTACTTTGGTAATGGAAAATGACACCATACATTTTGAACCAGAAGCACAAACAAACTATTTAACTTCTTCTTTTGGATTGAGTTCTTATATTTCGGAAAGCATACAACGCAATACAGATGTAGTAACTGTAAAAAAAGAACAAGAAGTAGTACTTGTTAATCAACGTCAAATTTATAAAGAACAAGTAGAAGAAATTGAGAAAAAAGCACAGACTTTACTCGTTACCAAAACATCAAAAAAATCTTCTAATTTCTTAAAATATGCTGCAATTTTTGTATTGAGTTCTTCTATTCTTGGATTATTAGGTACAAAAATGTATCAAGATAATTTAGAGAAAAAACAAGTTATTGCCTTACAAAAAGAACAAAAATTACGCGAAACACAAATACAAGAAGCTACCTTTGTAATAGAAAATCCATTACCAACCATTACTTTAAATACAGTTGCTCCTGTAGATAAGTATTTTATTATTGCTGGTGCATTTAGAAATAAAGCAAATGCCGAAAAAAAAGTAAAACAGCTTACAAAAAAAGGATTTGAGGCAAAAATTATTGGTAAAAATAAATGGAATTTAACACAGGTTGCATTTAGTAGTTATGCCACACTTAATGAAGCAAATAAAAACTTAAATATTATCAAGAAAAATATAGCCAAAGATGCTTGGTTATTGATAAAGTAATTTTTTATTATTGCTGCCTTTCACTTCTAGACAGAAGATGTAAGACGGAAGACTTGTAGGTAAAGCTGTTTTAACAAAACAGCTTTACTAAAACTTGACAAAACAGCTTTACTGTTTAAAAAAGTCATCACTTTTTATATTAAACCGTCTGTAAAATGTCCTTTGTGCTTTCCTTTTGCAAATTTTTTTGTATTAAATTCGGTAGATTTCCCTTTCGGAATAGAGAGACTTTTCCAATGAGCACCTTTAATCATTCTACCTAAAAAAACAATTTGACCAATATGGTAGGCATAATGTGCTAATTGTCTGTTTATGGCTTCTACAATAGTATGACTTTGATTTCGAATATAAATTTCTTGTGTAAAATTTGTTTCGTTAATGGTGTTTAGCGCAGTAAACAAACATGTCCAACCTGCTTCCCATTTTTTTATTAATTCCGTTTTGGTTTTTAGTATATTTTCAAATTCATTATCTCTATTCCGCCAAGTTTTTTCGCCATCAGAAGTTAAAAAATCGGTCCATCTCGATTTCATATTTCCCCACAAATGATTTACTATAATGGCAATGGAATTACTTTCAGGATTATATTGCCAAAATAAGTTTTCTTCGTTTAACTGATTTAATGTTTTATCGCCAAGTGATTTGTAATACTCAAATTGTTTTATAATACTATGTAGGTAGTTTTTTTGCATGATTTTTATTAAATTATTTTGTGA
>WFMU01000243.1 GCA_015488935.1 Flavobacteriaceae bacterium
ATAATATATACAATAATAGCAGAAATAAAATCTTGATTATCTACCAAAGAGTTTCTAGCAGTAATTTTGTATTGCCTATCTCTTATTGTTTCATAGGCTGTTAATTGTCTAAAAACACCAAATTCTTTAGCACTTGCAATATACACGGCAGTATCTTTAAATATTACGGTATCTTTTGGATTTACTAAATTTTTTGTTTTACCTAAATCTTCATATTTTAAAGTGGTTAGTGGATAATTATATTTTAATTTACCAACAACTTCTTTTTTAGAATAGATAAGTTTTTTATCGAGCCAATTATTTATTCCATACGATAAAACTAAGTATAACATTACTGCAGAAATTAAAAAAGCAATTCCCGATAATAGTAAATACGTTCTACTTGTTTTTTGTATTAGTTTCATTTAGTATCTGTAAATTTATAACCAAGACCATACATGGTATGAAAGTAATCTGTTCCACCACTTTTTTTAATTTTTTTTCTCAAATTAACCATGTGTGTGTATATAAAATCAAAATTATTTGCCATTTCCATATCATCGCCCCACAAATGTTCGGCAATAGATTCTTTAGTAACAACTTTGTTTACATTGGTAATAAAATACAGTAAAAGATTGTATTCTTTTTTAGTTAATGTAATAGGTTTATTGTTTATGGTAACTGTTTTTGAATTCGGATTTATTTCAATTTCGTTAAATTTTATGGTGTTGCTACCGACAAATTTTTTACGTCTAATTAACGAATTAATTCTAGAATTAAGTTCTGCCAGATGAAATGGTTTGGTAATATAATCATCGGCACCAAAATCTAATCCTTTTAATTTGTCATCTAGCGAATCTCTTGCAGATACTATTAAAACACCAGTTTCTGGAGATTTTTCTTTAATTATTTTTAAAAAGTCAATACCATTTCCGTCAGGTAAATTTATGTCTAAAAGTATAATATCGTATTCAAAACTTAAGAGTTTATCTTCTGCATCAAAAAGGGTGGTTACTTTTTCACAAATATGGTCGCCATTTTCTAAATAATTGGCAATAGTATTTAATAGAGCTACTTCGTCTTCGATAATTAATATCTTCATTGCGAATAGTTTGTTGTTATGTTATTATTAAAACGAAAGGTTTTAATCCTTAGTATGTTGCTAGATTTTTATTTAAAATAGCTGTTTCGTATTCTAGTGCTTTGTGGTTTATTTTGATGGCAAAATTTTCCCAACACATTCTCCAAAACCAATTCGTATGTTTTCATTTTTACAAAAGGCACGCATAATAACTTCATCATTATCATTAATAAATTTACGTTCGCCACCTTCTACTAGTTGTACAGGTTTAGTACCTCTCCAAGATAATTCTAACATTGAGCCGTAGCTATCTGGTGTTGGTCCAGAAATAGTTCCACTTCCCATCATATCTCCAGAAAGTACATTACAACCATTTACGGTATGGTGTGCTAGTTGCTGAACCATAGTCCAATACATGTATTTGAAATTTGAATTAGAAACAATAGTTTCTTTTTTATTTTCGGGTTTAATAGCAGCTTGTAAATGAATATCGTAGCTATTATTTCCTTTTTGCTGTAGATATGGCAAAGGTGTTGGTTCTTGTTTTGGACTTGGAACTCTAAAAGGTTCTAATGCATCCATAGTAACAATCCAAGGCGAAATAGTTGAAGCAAAGTTTTTTCCTAAGAATGGACCAAGAGGTACATATTCCCATTTTTGAATATCGCGAGCCGACCAATCGTTAAATAATACCATTCCAAATATATATTCTTCTGCTTGGTCAATAGAAATTGGTTCACCTAAGTGATTTGCATCTGTAGTAATAAAGGCCATTTCCAATTCAAAATCTACTAATTTTGATGGTCCAAAAGTAGGTTGTGTGGCATTTGGAGCGATGGTTTGTCCTTTTGGACGATATATTTCTGTTCCAGAAACTACAATAGAAGAGGAGCGACCATGGTAACCAACAGGTACATGTAGCCAGTTTGGCAAAAGTGCATTTTCTGGGTCGCGAAACATGGTTCCTGTATTTGTAGCATGTTCTTTACTGGAAAAGAAATCGGTATAATCACCAATACTAATTGGTAATAACATTTCTACATCTTCCATATTAAAAATAACAACCTCTTTATCTTTTGTATTATTTTGAAGTTCTGTATTGTTTAAATCAAAAATATCGGCAATTCTATTTCTTACCAAACGCCAAGTTTTACGACCATCCGAAATAAAATCATTAAGCGTATCTTGCATAAAAATATCTTCGGTAAGTGGAATTCCTTTAAAATATCCTAACTGGTGAAGCGCTCCTAAATCAATAGCATAATTACCTATTCTAGTACCAATAGTAGTAATAAATTCTTTGGTTAAAAATACACCAAATGGAATATTCTGAATAGGAAAATCAGAATCTTTATCAACGGTTAACCACGATTTTCTTTCTGGATTATTAGCTGTTATTTGCATATATTTGGTTTGTTTAGTTTATTAAATTTTCATCAAATATACTAGTTTCTTTATATATGCAAAATCTATTTAGTATTTTTGTGAAAATTTTAATTATGCAAAGTATATTAGACCCTAAAAGTATTGAAGATTTTAAGGAAAAATCATTAGCTATTCAAGAGCAAACACCTGCTAATTGGGGAAAAATGAATGCAGCTCAAATGTTTCAACACCTTAATAAATCTTTAGAAGTTTTTTTTACTGATAAACCGATAAAAAGAATGTTTATGGGAA
>WFMU01000244.1 GCA_015488935.1 Flavobacteriaceae bacterium
AATAATATTTTGTTAGTTTTGTAAAATACAAATTTACCTTTCATGAAAAAAATATTAGTATTATTAAGCAGTTTTTTTATTATTTTATCTTGTTCTGACCATAAAAAGGCAAGAAAACCAGAAAAACAAGTAACTACAACAGTTACTACAAAACCAAATAAAATGAAACAGAAAATTGGCTTATATGCAAAAGTAAAACTTACTACAGATGTATCTAAATTATCTGAAAAAGAAAAAAAAATGATTCCGTTGCTAATAAAAGCAGTAAAAATTATGGATGATTTATTTTGGTACGAGACCTATGGCGATAAAAATGCTTTATTACAAACTATAAAAGATAAAAATACACGCGACTTTATTGAAATAAATTACGGCCCTTGGGATAGACTCGATGATAACAAACCTTTTCTTGCAAATATTAAAAAGAAATCTTTAGGTGCAAATTACTATCCAAAAGACATGACTAAAGAAGAATTTGAAAAAACAAATTTAAAAGGAAAAGATTCGCTTTATACTTTTATAGAAAGAAATGATAAAGGTGAATTGATTACTGTTGGTTTTAGTGAAAAATTTAGACCTCAATTATTAAAAGCATCGCAATATTTAATGCAGGCAGCATCTTTTGTAGAAGATAAAGGTCTTAAAAATTACCTTTTAGCACGAGCAAAAGCTTTACTAAATGACGATTACTACAATAGTGATTCGCTGTGGATGGATATGAAATCTAATCATATAGATGTAGTAATTGGACCAATTGAAACTTACGAAGACCAACTTTTTGGATACAAAGCAGCACACGAAGGCTATGTTTTGGTAAAAGATATGGAATGGAGTAAAAAACTAGCACACTTTGTTACATTTTTACCAGAACTACAAAAAAACTTACCTGTTGATGCAAAATACAAAGCAGAAAAACCAGGAACAAAATCCGATTTAAATGCTTATGATGCCATTTATTACAGTGGTGAAGCAAATACAGGAGGAAAAACCATTGCCATAAATTTACCAAATGACGAGCGTGTACAGCTAAAAAAAGGAACTCGTAGATTGCAATTAAAAAACGTTATGCAAGCAAAATTTGATAAAATATTAGTGCCAATTGCAAACGAATTAATAACTCCTAAACAACGTAAACACATTACTTTTGATGCCTTTTTTGCCAATACCATGTTTCATGAAGTTGCACATGGATTGGGAATTAAAAATACAATTAATGGTAAAGGTATGGTAAGAACTTCTCTAAAAAATCATTCCTCTGCTTTAGAAGAAGGAAAAGCAGATGTTTTGGGCTTATATATGGTAATGCAATTGTTAAAAAAAGGAGAATTGCAAGGCAATCCAAAAGATTATATGACTACTTTTATGGCAAGTATCTTTCGCTCCGTTCGTTTTGGAGCAGCAGATGCACACGGAATAGCAAATATGATTCGTTTTAATTATTTTAAAGAAAAAGGTGCTTTTATTAGAAATACAGATGGTACATATACTATTAATTACGATAAATTTACCGATGCTATGAACGATTTGTCTAATCTGATTTTAACTTTACAAGGAAATGGAGATTATACTGCTGTAGATAAATTAGTAAAAGAAAAAGGAATTGTACCAACACAATTACAACAAGACTTAAATCGTTTACTAGAAAAAAATATTCCTGTAGATGTTATTTTTGAGCAAGGAGAAGCTGTTTTAAAATTGTAATTAACTCACGATAAATTCATTCAAATCCATTTTTAATATTTAAGAATGGATTTTTTGATTTAGTTGGTATTTTAGAGAAAATAATTATACATACCAAATAAAATAAAACACATTAGCAGTATAAATAAAATTGCAATTACAATGCCTTTACTGTTTTTTTTACCAATAAATTGAAATAAATTGACAAGGTTATAGATATAGTAAATCCCTAAAACACCGAGTAATAATAAAATACTTGTTATCTCTCCTGTAAGACCATCGCCACCAGTACCACTATCATTTAGATAAGGAATTCTAGGTAGGTGTAATGCTTCGGGTTTTAGAAAAAAGAATAATAAAAAAACTACTGCTAATGTAGCAATGCTATCTATTATTAGGAATGATTTAATGGTTTTTTTCATATTTACTTATTTTGAATGTATTAAATCAATTTCATTTTGCTTTATTTTATAATGGAATGCTAAGCGTTTCCCATTAGGAAATATTAAAAATAATTGAGTGTCTGATATGTTATACTTTGCTTTTTTAGATTTTACACTTGTATTGGATGTAAATGTAAATGTATTATCTGAATTAAATACAATAATTGAATTTCCTTTTTTAGGATTTAATTTTAATGTGTCTAATTTTAAAATTTCATCTAAGCTCTTAGGTTTAAAATACCAAGGGTTAAGCGTTAATAACACTTGATTTTGAAAAGTAGTTTCCCAATTTTTACTAAATTTATTGGCTAATGCCAATTTTGTTTTTTTATTCTCTTTTTTAAACTTTTCTATAAGGTTGTCATACGTACCTCCACAATCCCCAAAGGTATATTCTATAATAAAACCCCAATTTTTTGCGACTTCAATTTCGGCATCAATTCTATTCATAAAAGGTTCTCCTGCTATATACTTTTTTAAAACTAAAGAATCCTTTTGCATTTGCGATTTTATTTTTGATTGTACATTGTTTGTCAAATGTTCTTTTCCTTTTTGCTGCTCACAAGAGAATAACACCAACGAAATTAGAAAGAATACAAATAATTTTTTCATTTTTTAAATTTAAAAGTAATCTATACAAAGATGCAATAGTTTTATATAGGTATAACAACCTTAAACCGTGAAAATTGTATCCCTGAATAAAGGGATATTTACCATAATGGGGGCGTTTCACAATCCATTTTGGTTTTTCTTCCTTCTCCAAACCATTGGTCAACACGATTAAGACATTTTTTCATAAAATTTTCGGTATCTTTTTGATAGGCTTCTTCAATTTTTGGTGCTAGGTTGTCTATTCGTAAAATACATTTGTTATAGTGTTGTTTTTCTATATCTTGATTGCTTATTGGCTTAAAGTTTTTCCAAGTTCTTTTTTCTTCTTCAAACTGTGCGTCCCAAGCGATATAGACAAGATTGTATTGGTGGTTTTCGTATGTGCCGTCATCCCACTGTTTGTCTTTATGAGGTGAGCATAAGGCAACACCTTGAATGGTTCCATCATCTTGAAATTCTAAAACGATAAGTCCTGAAGTTCCCCAAAGAATACACCAATACAATTTTTCGTTATACAGCACATAACTCCATCGTGACAAGGTTTGTAAAATGGCACAAAAACTTTGGCAATAGAACGCTTGACTTATGGGTTGCAAATAAGGGATTACTTCTCGTTTAAAATAATCACTGTCTATTTTATCAACAGGTGCAGCATACATTTTTTC
>WFMU01000245.1 GCA_015488935.1 Flavobacteriaceae bacterium
ATTTAGTATCATCTATTAAAAATATTTCTATTTTACAAGCAACTAAACAGAGTTTAGGTTCGCATACAGCATCTTTATTTACGCCAAATCGAATTGGAGAATACGGAGCAAAAGCATTCTATTTTTACAAAAATAAACGTAAAAAAGTAGTGCTGCTAAATTTAATATCCAATGTATCGCAAATGACAATAACGGTATTGTTTGGTATTGCTGGATTGGTGTTTTTAATTGCCTATTACGATATAGATTTACCAATTTTTAGATTGCGACGATTGGTTTATTATTTGGCTATTTTGATAGTATCACTATTTGGTGGACGATTCTTTATTTCTAAAAAAATACGAGGATTTTATCTAAATAAAATTGTGAATTTTATTAAAAAGCTATCTAAAAGTATTGTGTTTAAAACCATTTTGTTTTCGGCAATTCGCTATTTAATTTTTTCGCACCAATTTTATTTTTTATTGCGATTATTTGGTGTAGAAATAGATTATTATATACTAATGATGTTTATTTTTGCCATGTATTTACTTGCTTCAATGGTGCCAAGTTTGCCAATGTTTGATTGGTTAATAAAAGGCTCTGTAGCAGTTTATATATTTGGATTTTTACCAGTAAATGAATTAATAATTGTAACAATAACCTTATTAATGTGGTTACTCAATTTTGCATTTCCTGCAATTATAGGCTCGTATTTTGTACTGAATTTTAAACAAATAAAATCCAAATAGAATTTTGAATGTCCTATATTTGTGAAGAATAATTGGATTGTCCAGTTTAGGTTAAATCCCAAATTAATATTTGTAACTCTAATCTTAAAAACCATGAAATCATATCTATTTGTTATTGTATTATTTGTTAGTATTTATTCCTATGCACAAATAGATAACTTGACAGAAAAATTTGAATTATCCGAAGCTCTTGAAGAAACTTCAGGGTTAATTTTTTATAATAATAAATTAATTACACATAACGATTCTGGAAATAATGCCAATTTGTACGAATTAGATACTGTAACAGGAACAGTTGCAAGAACCATCGTAATCTCAAACGCTACAAACCGCGATTGGGAAGATATAGACCAAGACGATGACTATATTTATATTGGCGATTTTGGAAATAATACTGGTGATAGAACGGATTTAAAAATATATAGAATTGAAAAATCAAGCTATCAAAATAATACAACTGTTACGGCAGAAGTAATTCATTTTACCTACGAAGACCAAACCGATTTTTCAGTCAATAATCAAACTAATTTTAACGCAGAAGCAATGGTAATCTACAACAATAATATTTTAGTTTTTACTAAAAATCAAGGAGATTTAAAAACCAATGCTTATATTTTTCCAAAAACAATAGGTAATCATACAGCAGTTAAAATAGGAACTTATAATGTGTTAGGATTAATTACAGGAGCAACGTTTAATGCTTTAGATAACAGCTTTTTCCTTACAGGATATAGTACATTAATGCAACCATTTCTTGTATATTTAAGTGATTTTGAAGGAAATTCTATTTTTGATGGTAGCATTATTAAAACAAGTATAACCATGCAAATGGGACAAGGCAGCCAACTTGAAGGAATAACAAATTTAGGAAATGAAAGGTATTTTTTATCTCGAGAAAAATTCCAATCTAATACTCCTAAAGTATATGCTTTTTCAAGTATATACATACTTAATTTAGAAGATTATTCACAGAAAGAAGTTACAATTTATCCAAATCCATTTGTAAATTACCTTAAAATCGATAGTGCAAATACCATTCATAAAATGGAACTTTTAGATGTTAATGGAAGAAAATTAAAGGTAAATATAACGAGTAATAATAAAATTGAATGGATAGATATACCTTCGGGAATCTATTTTTTAAAGATATATCTTAATAACAAAAAAGTAATTCAGAAGAAAATAGTTAAACTGTAATTTAACTTTTTGTAAAAAAAAATAGTATGTATAAAGAATTAATAAATAGTGTTCAGTCGTATTTTAAAGCATTAGAAATAATTAAAAAACTTAATTTATGGAAATATTTTTTAATTCCAGCAGGAATAGGATTGGTAGTAGGTCTCCTTTTTATTTCGACAGCATATTCTTTATCGGATAATTTAGGAGCATATATCTCTAAATTATGGCCATTTGAATTTGGAAAAAGCTTTGTAACTGGATTAAGTTCTTGGATTGCTGGTTTTTCTATAATTATTTTAGGAATTATTTTGTATAAACATATATTAATGGCATTATCGGCACCATTTATGACACCAGTTTCCGAAAAAGTAGAAGTTTATCTAACAGGAAAACCCATCGTGAAAAGTGATTCTAAATCAAAATTTATGAGCCAGTTGTTGCGTTCTATACAATTAAACGGAAATAATTTGATAAAAGAGTTAGCCATTACCTTACCGTTAATGTTGCTTAGTTTAATTCCACTTTTTGGATTAATAGCAGTTGTGCTCATTTTTTATTTTCAATCGTATTACACAGGTTTTGGAAATATGGATTACACTCTGGAGCGTCATTTGAATTATAAAGAGAGTAAACAATTTGTAAAAAAACATAGAGGTTTGGCAGTAGGAAATGGAGCCATTTTTACACTAATGTTGTTTATTCCATTTGTTGGAATTATTTTAACATTGCCGATATCTACTGTTGCTGCAACAATAGATACCATTTCTAAATTAGAGCGTTAAAAATATTTTGTTTGTACTAATTGTCATATCTGTTTTATATTTTGTATTAATTATTACTTTAATTATTGGATTTATAAAAGTGCCAATATGTACAGTTAAACACAAAGAAACAAAGCAACAATTTTCGATACTAATTCCTTTTCGGAATGAAGAGATAAACATACCAACTTTAGCAAAAAGTTTAGAAAAATTACATTATCCAGCAAGGTCTTTTGAAGTAATTTGGATAAATGACCGTTCTACCGATAATTCCGTACCACTATTAACAGAATTTATTATTAAAAACAAACAATGGAAATTAATAGACAATAAACGA
>WFMU01000246.1 GCA_015488935.1 Flavobacteriaceae bacterium
GTAAAGCTGTTTTGGCAAAACAGCTTTACCCAAAACAACTTTACTTTTATTAATACCTCATTACCCTTTTATTTTATTAGATTTTATTCCTTATCAGTATTTTTTTATTAGGCAACAATATTATTTTCTAAACAACAATTAAAAATAAACTTGTCAATCAAATAAATGGTTGTATCTTTGCAAACTTAAAAGTAACTTCTAAAAGTTAGAAGGCTATACATAAAAATCATTTAAATAAATATTAGCATGTATTTAACAAAAGAAAAAAAAGCGGAAATTTTCGCAAAACACGGTAAATCTGAAACAGATACTGGAACTCCTGAAGGTCAAATAGCATTATTTACCTACAGAATAAACCATTTAACAAAGCACTTAAAAAATAATCGTAAAGATTACAATACGGAACGCTCTCTAGTAAAACTGGTAGGAAAACGTAAAAGTTTATTAGATTATCTAATCAAAACAGACGTATTACGATACCGTGCAATAATAAAAGAATTAGGAATTAGAAAATAATTTCAACCACAAAAAGAGGCTTTATGCCTCTTTTTTAATTTTAAAAATACCTTAACAAACTGTTAAACTTCATTGCTTACTTAAACACACAACTAAAAGTAAAAAATGTATAATCGTACACAGATTGAAGACTGTGTACACAATTTAAAAAAATTATGATTCCAGAATTATTTACGGAAGAAATTAAATTAGAAGATGGTAGAGTAATTACCATCGAAACTGGGCGATTAGCCAAACAAGCACACGGATCGGTTGTGGTAAGAATGGGTAATGCCATGTTATTAGCAACAGTAGTATCTGCCTATGAAACAAAAGATGGTATGAATTTTTTACCATTAACTGTAGATTATAGAGAAAAATTTGCAGCTGCAGGACGTTATCCTGGTGGTTTCTTTAAACGAGAAGCAAGACCAAGTACCGAAGAAATTTTAACCATGCGTTTGATTGACAGGGTTTTAAGACCTTTATTTCCAAAAGACTATCATGCAGAAACTCAAGTAATGATACAATTAATGTCTAGCGACGATGAAGTGATGCCAGATGCTTTAGCAGGATTAGCTGCATCGGCTTGTATTGCATTAACAGACATTCCTTTTGAATATCCAATCTCCGAAGTTCGTGTAGCTCGTATTGATGGACAATTTGTCATCAATCCAAGTAGAACAGAATTAGCAAAAGCAGATATAGATATGATGGTTGGAGCATCGGCAGAATCTGTAATGATGGTAGAAGGAGAAATGGATGAAGTTTCTGAAAAAGAAATGGCAGATGCAATTAAGTTTGCACACGAAGCAATTAAAATACAATGTGCAGCACAAATAAACTTAGCAAAAAAAGCCAATAGAGTTTTAGAAACTCGTGAATATACACAAGCAGAAGTTTGTGAAGAAACAGAAAAAAAAGTAAACGATTACGCTTACGATAAATGTTATGCCATTGCAAAACAAGGAACTTCAAAAAAAGAAAGAGCTGAAAAATTTGCAGCAATTAAAGAAGAAGTAAAAGCATTATTTACCGAAGAGGAATTAGAAGAAAAAGGAGATTTAATTGCTACATATTTTAATAAATCACAAAAAGAAGCAATTCGTAATCTAACCATGGACGAAGGTATTCGTTTAGATGGAAGAAAAACAACAGAAATAAGACCAATTTGGTGCGAAGTTGATTACTTACCATCAACACATGGTTCTGCAATATTTACACGTGGCGAAACACAAGCCCTTGCAACAGTTACTCTTGGTGGTTCTAGAGATGCAAATAAAATAGATTTACCAACTTATGAAGGCGAAGAACGTTTCTATTTACACTACAACTTCCCTCCTTTTTGTACAGGAGAAGCAAGACCATTACGAGGAACATCACGTAGAGAGGTTGGACATGGTAACTTAGCACAAAGAGCTTTAAAAGGAATGATATCCGATGACTGTCCTTATACAGTAAGAGTAGTTTCTGAAGTATTAGAATCTAATGGTTCGTCATCTATGGCAACAGTTTGTGCAGGTACAATGGCATTAATGGATGCTGGTGTAGATTTAAAAAAACCTGTTTCAGGTATCGCTATGGGATTAATTACCGATGTTGAATCTGGAAAATATGCTGTTTTATCAGATATTTTAGGAGATGAAGATCACTTAGGTGATATGGATTTTAAAGTTACTGGAACTGCAGATGGCATCACTGCTTGTCAAATGGATATTAAAGTAAAAGGTCTTTCTTACGAAATTTTAGAAAAAGCTTTAGATCAAGCCAAAGAAGGTAGATTACACATTTTAGGCAAATTAACCGATACTATTGCAAAACCAAATGAAACGGTAAAATCACATGCACCTAAAATGGTTACTATGACTGTTGCAAATGAATTTATTGGAGCAATAATTGGACCTGGAGGAAAAGTAATCCAAGAAATGCAAAAAGAAACAGATACCGTTATTGCAATTACAGAAGATGAAAATGAAAATGGTATTGTAGAAATTCAAGGTACAAATCAAGAAAAAATTGATTTGGTAATTGCTAAAATAAATGCCATTACATTTAAACCCGTAGTAAATGAAGTTTATAAAGTAAAAGTAGTTAAAATGCTTGATTTTGGTGCTGTAGTAGAATATTTGAATGCTCCAGGAAATGAAGTCTTATTACATATCTCTGAATTGGCATGGGAACGTACCGATAAAGTAGAAAATGTAGTTAATATGGGTGATGAATTTGAAGTAAAATACTTTGGAATTGATAAGAGAACTAGAAAACCAAAAGTTTCTAGAAAAGCACTTTTACCAAGACCTCCTAGAGAAGATCGTAAATCAAAAGAATAAATACTTTATATTGTAAATATTAAAAGCCTCATTGGTAAATTAC
>WFMU01000247.1 GCA_015488935.1 Flavobacteriaceae bacterium
AAAGCAAAACACGCTATATAAATCCGTTCTATTTCCCTTTTTCTTTGTTATAAATTATTCCCATAAACATAGCTATGCAAAGAATTTATGCCTCAAAAAAGAAAAATATATTCTAATTTATTTATAACGTATTTTGCTTCTCAATTGGTATGAGAAGTGAGTACAAATTTATTAGACAACCTTCTTTTTTATTTCTTTCTAAAACTGTAAAGTCATACCAATACCATAGGATTCTCCGTTGTAATACGGAATAGCAACTGCCGTTGTTTTTAGATTACCAGATTTTGTTTTAAAAAAAGTACGTTGTATAAACGGTTCTAACCAATATGCTGCTTGTACACTTAAAATACCAATACCAGCACCAGTTACCACATCCGAAAACCAATGCCTATTATTATATAATCGTAAAAAACCTGTTCCAGTAGCAATAGTATATCCTGCAATACCATACCAAACAGAAACATTTTTATATTCTTGTCGCAAAAATTCTGCTGCCATAAAAGCCGTTGCTGTATGTCCCGAAGGAAAAGAATTTTCAGCATTACTTCTTGGTCTTTTTCTATTACTAATTGTTTTAATACCGTATGTGGTGCTTCCCATAAAAATAGATGCAGTTGTTAAAATAATGGTTCTATCTTTAAAATTATGAGCTCCTTTTACGCCAAAAGCATTTAGTCCATAAACAGTAATAATTGGTACAAACTGCGCATAATTATCTAATCTTATTTTGCCATGTTCCGATTTGTTTAGTTTGTTGTATATAGATAAATCTAATTTTTTTAGAGATTTATTATTTAAGCTAAAAGCGCCATAGCCAACTAGTAAAGTAGGAATTAATAATGCTTTTAGTTTTCTGTTTTTTTGATGATGGATGGTATCTTTTTTTATTATTTGTCCATGAATAGACATAGTACAGCTAAAAGAAAAAAGGACAATAGAAAAAAAGTGTATTTTAATCATATACATATCTCATTATTCCTTTTAAAAGTAAACATATTGCAATACTCAAAAAAGAAATAATTATTTTTAGTTCGTAGTTAATTTTGTCGTTTTGACAAACAAAGATAAAAATATTTTCGTAGTAATTTTAAAATCTGTTGTGGAATTAAAAACAATTTTTACTAACTTGCAAGTTTGAAAAAAGCAAATTTGAAAAAACAAGAATACATAGAAGTTTACGGTACTAGAGTCCATAATTTAAAAAATATAGACATCAAAATACCTCGTAATAAGTTAGTAGTAATCACAGGAATAAGTGGTAGCGGAAAATCCTCTTTAGCATTTGATACTATTTATGCCGAAGGGCAACGTAGGTATATTGAAACTTTTTCTGCCTATGCACGACAGTTTTTAGGAAGTTTAGAAAGACCTGATGTTGATAAAATTGATGGCTTGTCACCAGTTATTGCTATAGAACAAAAAACAACCAATCGAAGTCCAAGATCTACCGTTGGAACCATTACCGAAATTTATGATTTTTTACGATTATTATTCGCTCGTATCGGAGATGCTTACTCTTATAAAACGGATGAAAAAATGGTTTCCTATTCCGATGCGCAAATAGAACAATTGATATTGACAGATTTTGACAATCGGAATATTAATATTCTAGCACCTAAAATAAAATCTAGAAAAGGACATTATCGCGAACTTTTTGAGCAAATTGCCAAACAAGGTTTTGTACGTGTTCGCGTAGATGGTAAAATTATAGAAATTACAAAAAACATGCGTTTAGATAGATATAAAACGCATGATATTGAAATAGTTATTGATCGGTTAAAAGTAGGTAATGGAAAAGAGAGAAGTGAGGAGAGAGAAAAGAGAAAAGAGAAAAATGAATACCTGAATAAACGATTATCTGAGGCCATAAAAACAGCTATGTATCACGGCGATGGCACCATAATGGTTGTTGCTCAAAAGGAAGATACAGCTCGTTATTTTAGTAGAAATTTAATGTGTCCGTCAAGCGGAATTGCATATCCTAAACCAGAACCAAATAGTTTTTCATTCAATTCTCCCAAAGGAGCATGTCCAAAATGTAATGGATTAGGAAAAGTACACGAAGTAAGTATTTCCAAAATTTTTCCAAATAAAAAACTATCTATTAATAAAGGAGGAATAGCTCCAATTGGAGAAACTAAAAACTCTTGGATTTTTAAACAATTAAAATTAATTGGAGAGCGATTTCAATTTACTTTAGATACGCCTATCGAAAAAATTCCAAAAAAAGGCATCGAAGTAATTCTATATGGAGCAAATGAAAGTTTTGATTTGGAATCTAAAACGATGGGTGTTACCAGAAATTATGAAATCGATTTTGAAGGTATTGTCCATTTTATTACCAACCAATATAAAGAAAGTAATTCTACTTCCATAAAGCGTTGGGCAAAAGATTTTATGAACGAAAATAAATGCGCTTCCTGTAATGGTTCTCGACTACGAAAGGAATCACTTTACTTTAAAATAAACGACAAAAATATTGGTGATTTAGCACAAATGGATATCATTCAACTAGCAGAATGGTTTAAAAAATTAAAATTATCGGACAAACAAAAGGCTATTGGAGCAGAAATTTTAAAAGAAATTAATACTAGAATTCAATTTTTATTAAATGTAGGATTGGATTATTTGAGTTTAGATAGAAGTTCTAAAACACTTTCTGGTGGCGAAGCACAACGTATTCGCTTAGCAACTCAAATAGGTTCTCAATTAGTTGGTGTACTCTATATTTTAGACGAACCTAGTATTGGATTACATCAACGAGATAATCAAAAATTAATTAATTCGTTAATTCAATTACGTAATATTGGAAACTCGGTATTGGTAGTAGAACACGATAAAGAAATGATGCTAGAATCAGATTATGTTATTGATATTGGTCCAAAAGCAGGAAAAAACGGAGGGGAAATCATCAGTAAAGGAACACCAAAAGAATTAATACAAAGTAAAACATTAACAGCAGATTATCTTAACGGAACCAAATTTTTTGAAATTCCAAAAAAAAGAAGAAAAGGAAATGCTAAAAAAATAGTTTTAAAAGGGGCAACAGGAAACAATCTAAAAAATGTAGATTTGATAATTCCTTTAGGTAAAATGATTTGTGTTACAGGAGTTTCAGGAAGTGGAAAATCTACACTTATAAACGAAACACTTTATCCTATTATAAACAAACATATATATAGAGCAGTTAAAGAACCATTACCGTACAAATCTATTTCGGGATTAGATAATATTGATAAAATTATTGATATCAATCAATCTCCAATTGGAAGAACACCAAGGTCAAATCCAGCCACATATACTGGCGTTTTTAGCGAAATAAGAAGTCTGTTTGCAAAAACACCAGAAGCTTTAATACGAGGATATAAACCTGGGCGATTTTCGTTTAATGTTAAAGATGGTAGATGCGAAACTTGCCAAGGTGGGGGTGTACGTGTTATTGAAATGAATTTTTTGCCAGATGTACATGTGGAATGCGAAACTTGTATGGGAAAACGATTTACTAGAGAAACTTTAGAGATTAGATATAAAGGAAAATCTATCTATGATGTTTTAGAAATGACCATAGATAAAGCAGTTCCATTTTTTGAAAATATTCCTAAAATTCACAAAAAATTAAAAACCATACAAGATGTAGGTTTAGGATATATTAGTTTAGGACAACGTTCTACAACACTTTCTGGTGGAGAAGCACAACGTATAAAACTAGCAACAGAACTTTCTAAAAGAGATACAGGAAATACACTATACATCTTAGATGAACCAACTACTGGACTACATTTTGAAGATATTCGTGTGCTGATGCAAGTTTTAAATAAACTTACGGATAAAGGAAATACAGTAATTATAATTGAACATAATTTAGATGTAGTGAAGTTAGCAGATTATATTATTGATGTTGGACCAGAGGGTGGAAAGAAAGGTGGAAAAATACTATTTACTGGTACACCAGAAGAAATGATGAAAATAAATTTAGGATATACTGCTAAATTTCTAAAAAAAGAATTAAATTAGATGGGTTTTTTTGGAGTGGATGGAGGACGGAAGTCGGAAGACGGAAGATCGAAGACGGAAGACTGAAGACTGAAGACGGGAGACCGAGGAAGACTGAAGACGGGAGACCGAAGACTGAAGACGGGAGACCGAAGACTGAAGACGGGAGACCGAAGACGGAAGACGGAAGACTGAAGACTGAGGACGGAAGACGGGAAACCGAAGAAGACGGAAGTTGGAGGACGGAAACAAATAAACGAATATACAGGTAAACGAATAACCGAAAAGATAAAAACAATGATAGAAGACAAGAAAATTAGAGAGAAGTTAAAACAAAAAACTTGGAATGAAATTAAAACCAACGATTCTTGGGCAATATTTAAAATTATGTCCGAATTTGTAGAAG
>WFMU01000248.1 GCA_015488935.1 Flavobacteriaceae bacterium
AAAATACTTCCTGCTTTATGACCAGAAAATCCCATGGCAATCATTTCGTTTAAATCGGAAATATTAAGACCATATCTCGCTATTTTAGTTCGGTCAAATTTCACATTCATTTGTGGTAGTCCAGCAGTTTTTTCTACGGTAATATCTGCGGCTCCTTGTACATTAATAATAGCGCGTTTTATTTCGTTTGCTTTATTGTTGAGAGTTTCTAAATCTTCGCCATAAATTTTTACAGCAATATCAGAACGTACACCAGAAATTAATTCGTTAAAACGCATTTCTATTGGTTGTGTAAATTCTACTTCCATATTTGGAATAATTTCTAGTGCTTCTTTAAATTTATTTGCTAGTTCGTCTTTTGTTTTAGCCGAAGTCCATTCACTTTTAGATTTTAGTGTTATTATTATGTCACTATCGTTCATAGACATTGGGTCTGTTGGTACTTCGGCAGCACCAATTCTACTTACCACTTGTTTTACTTCTGGAAAAGTTTTTAGTATTTGCTCTATTTTTGTAGTTACTTCTACTGTTTTTGTAAGCGATGTTCCTGTTTTTAAAACGGGCTGAATTACAAAATCACCTTCGTCTAATGTAGGAACAAATTCAGCACCCATCGTTGAAAATACATAAAAAGCGATCACTAGAATTGCAATTGCACCACCAACTACTATTTTTTTAGCATTTAAAGCCCAACGAATTACAGGTTCGTAGATATTTGTTAAAAATCGCATCAAACGAACGGAAATATTTTTCTCGGAAAGATTGGTTGGTTTAATGACTAAAGAAGCCATTGCAGGAACATAGGTTAAACCAAAAATCATGGCACCAATTAAGGCAAAACTAAAGGTCATTGCCATAGGTTTAAACATTTTTCCTTCGATACCTCCAAGTGTTAATATTGGTATAAAAACAATTAAGATAATAAGTTGTCCAAAAATGGCAGAAGACATCATTTTTGAAGAAGCTCCAAAGGTTACATCATCTCTTACATCTTGTGCTTGTTGGCTGTTTAAGTTGTTAAATTCGTTTCTTTTGGAGGTAATTTTAAAGGCTACAAATTCCACAATAATTACCGCGCCATCTATTATTATTCCAAAATCAATTGCACCTAAACTCATTAAATTGGCATCGACTTTAAAAATGTACATCATTGCTAAAGTAAACATCAATGCCAATGGTATTACTGATGCAACTACCAATCCAGAGCGCCAGTTACCAAGTAATAAGATAACAACAAAGATTACAATTAAACTTCCTAAAATAAGATTTTCGTAAACAGTAAAAGTAGTTTTTGCGATAAGTTCGCTACGTTCTAAAAAGCCATTGATATAAACACCTTCTGGTAATGATTTTTCAATCGAAGCTATACGTTCATGTACTGCTTCTATTACTTTTTTAGAGTTTCCGCCTTTGAGCATCATTACTTGTCCGAGTACTTTTTCACCTTCTCCATTGGCGGTGATTGCACCAAAACGCATTGCAGAACCAAAACCTACTTTTGCAATATCTTTTACCAAAATTGGTAAGCCATTTCTTTTGGTAACAACGGTGTTTCTAATATCGTCTAAAGAGGTCATAAGACCTTCACCACGAATAAAATAAGATTGATTTGTTTTTTCGATATAACCACCACCAGCAATACTGTTGTTTTTTTCTAAAGCAGTAAATACTTCGGCAGTAGAAATATGCATGGCATTTAGCCTTGCAGTATTAATGGCAACTTCGTACTGTTTTAAGAAACCTCCCCACGTATTAACTTCGACCACGCCTTCGATTCCAGAAAGCTGTCTTTTTACAATCCAATCTTGAATGGTTCTTAGTTTGGTTGCGTTGTATTGGTCTTTAAATTCTGGTTTTACATCGAGAATATATTGGTAAATTTCTCCTAAACCTGTGGTTATTGGTCCCATTTCTGGAGAACCAAAACCTTCTGGAATATTTTCTCTTACCGAAATTAGTTTTTCGGCTATTAGTTGTCTTGGTAAGTAAGTTCCCATACTTTCTTCAAAAACAATAGTTACTACGGATAGTCCGAATTTTGATGTAGAGCGTATTTCTACCACACCAGGAAGATTAGACATTTCTAATTCTACAGGATAGGTTATAAATTGTTCGATATCTTGTGTAGATAAATTTTGTGAAGTTGTAATAACTTGCACTTGGTTATTGGTAACGTCTGGAACGGCACCAATGGGTATTTGTGTTAAAGCATAAATTCCGAAGCCTACTACAAAAGTTGTAAATAGGAATACCATGAATTTATTTTTTATACTAAATTTTATGATTTTTGATAACATAGATTTTAAGTGAATAATTAATAATGAAAAATTAATGATGTTTTAATTTTAGATTTGAATAAATGAAAATGGAAAATTATTAATGTATAAGCGCCCTAAAACCAAAGCTTTAAGGTTGAAATAGATAAAATGATTTTCAACGAGAAATAATAAAAACACTACGGAATTTATTTTTCACTTTTCATTTTAAAATTTTTATTATTAAACTCGTGGTGGTTGAAAAATCTTTTGTTTTTCGAAAGAAGAAAATTTATCTTGGTAGTAGAAATTACTTTTAC
>WFMU01000249.1 GCA_015488935.1 Flavobacteriaceae bacterium
AAATTGGTAAATATACCTATATGAATCAAGATAAAATAAATCAATTATTCTCTAAATTAGATGTACTTTTAAAAAAACAAGATCTTTTTAAAAGAGAAATAGATGCACTTAGACAAGAAATTTATCGTTTGGAACTTTCTGGAAAAACAACAGAAGCTACTTTTGATAAAGAAACTGTAATAGAAGATACCAAAACTATTATTTCACAAAAGACTCCCGAAATTAAAAAATCGGACTTTGCTATCACACAAGAAATAGAAAAAAGAAATACAGCGAAACAAAAAAGTCAAAAAACATCCAAAGGAAAATCCGATTTAGAGAAATTTATTGGTGAAAATTTAATTAATAAAATCGGAATTTTAATTACGGTTATTGGTGTTGGTATTGGAGCTAAATATTCTATCGAAAATGATTTAATTAGTCCACTTACAAGAATAATTTTAGGATATTTGGTTGGTTTAGGACTTCTTGGTTTTGGTATGAAACTCAAAGTCAAATACGAAAGTTTTTCTGCTGTTTTGGTTAGTGGTGCTATGGCAATTATGTACTTTATTACTTTTGCTGCTTATAGTTTTTATGGACTTTTACCTATTTCTATTACCTTTATATTAATGTTGCTTTTTACGGTATTTACTGTTTTTGCTGCTTTAAATTACAATAAACAGGTAATTGCTGTTATTGGTTTGGTTGGAGCTTATGGTGTTCCTTTTTTGCTAAGTAGTGGCTCTGGTAGGGTAGATATTCTCTTTAGTTATATGGCAATCATTAATATCGGAATTTTAGTAGTATCGGTTAAAAAATACTGGAAACCACTTTATTATGTTACTTTTATTTTTACATGGCTTATTTTCTCTGCTTGGTTCTTTGAAAAATATCATGTAGATAATTATTTTAAACTTGCTTTAGTATTTGCTACAATATTCTTTTTAATTTTTTATGCTACCATCTTATCTTATAAACTAATTAATAAAGAGAAATTTGTAAAATCAGATGTTTTTTTAATGCTTACCAATTCGTTTGTTTACTTTGGATTAGGTTATGCAATATTAGATTCTCATAGTATAGGAAGAGATTATTTAGGTTTGTTTGCTCTTGCGAATGCCATTATCCATTTTGGTATAACTGTTGCTGTTTACAAGCAAAAGTTAGCGGACAAAAATTTATTTTATTTGGTTGCTGGACTTGTTTTAGTTTTTGTAACCATTGCTGTACCTATTCAGCTTGACGGAAATTGGGTTACTTTATTTTGGGCTGGTGAAGCTGCGTTATTATTTTGGATTGGTAGAACCAAAAAAGTTCCTTTTTATGAAAAATTATCTTTTCCTTTAAT
The DNA here is from genome assembly GCA_015488935.1 of Flavobacteriaceae bacterium. GTDB lineage: Bacteria > Bacteroidota > Bacteroidia > Flavobacteriales > Flavobacteriaceae > S010-17. The sequence continues at coordinate 1,331 of WFMU01000249.1, forward strand.
GCTTTTTTCTTTTGTAAGTTTAATTCAAGATTGGGATACTTTACATTATACCAATTCGTTTTATGCCACAAATTACAATAGTGTAGCACCGATATTTAATCTCAATTTTTTATTTACCTTACTTTTTGTAATTATTTTTAGCTTTATTGTATATATAAGTAGGAACAAAAAATTCCAAAAACCAAAATTTAAAAATAGTATTTATAGTATAGCACTCTATATTTTACCAATTGCATTATTACTTGTAATATACAACATGTTTAGAAACGAAATTGACCTTTATTACTCCAATTTAATGTACAAAACTGCAATAACCACTAATACAAGCGATAGTTACAATCCTAAAATGTACAATCATAATTTAATGAGATTTAACCATATATGGCAAATAAATTACACCTTATTGTTTTTAACATTACTTGCTTTTATCAATTATAAAAAGGTAAAGAATCAAGTATTTTCTTTTGGTATTTTAGCGGTTATGGCCTTAGCTATTTTTAGTTTTTTAACTATTGGTTTAATGGAAATGAGTAATTTAAGAGATAGTTTTATTCACGGCACTTCGGAATACTTTAACGTTGGAAATGAAGTTATTACCATACGCTATATTTCTTATATTTTTATTGCTTTGGCAATATTTGGTAGTTATCATTTTATAGTAAAGAAATTTTTAGGTAAAAAAGCAACAGCATTA
>WFMU01000250.1 GCA_015488935.1 Flavobacteriaceae bacterium
GAAGATTTGTATATTATCATAAACAAACCAGAATATACAAGTGGTGTTTTAATTGTCTTCTTAATTTCAATTGCTAAAATGTTCGAATTAGCTATGGGCACCAATATTGCCATTTTATCTAACTCTAAATTTTATAAAATTTATTTTTATTTATCTCTAGCAATGGCTATTAGTGTTATTTTAATGAATAAATGGCTTATTCGTTTATACGGTAATAATGGTGCCGCATTAGCAACTCTAATTGTTATTATTACTTTCTTTTTTATTAGAATTGGCTATGTAATAAAGAAATTAAAAATGCACCCTTTTACGCCAAAAACAACAATAATTATTTTGTTAACCGCTATTTTGTTTTTAAGTTTTTATTATTTAGATTTGCGAATAAATCCATATGTAAACATTATTTTACGTACTGTAGTCATTTGTTGTATATATCTTTTTATTAGCTACAAACTAAAATTATCTGAAGAATTTAATGTTTTTGTAAACAATTTTTTCAAGTTTTTAAACCCTAAAAAATAGATTATGCATACTATCCATCCTAAATTTTGCTTAAATGAAATTCCGTTTTCTAATAAAGAGGAATTATTACAATATACAAATGAAAATCTTAGGGATACTTACTTCTTTTTAAAAGAATGGTTTAATGCAAAAAATCATGTTATTGTTCACACTTCTGGTTCTACTGGAAGTCCAAAGTCAATTAAAATTTTAAAAGAGCACATGATTAATAGTGCCTTGGCTACAGCTACTTATTTTGAATTACAAGAAGAAGAAATTACAGCATTACTATGCCTGTCTCCAAATTTTATTGCAGGAAAAATGATGTTGGTAAGAGCATTAGTTTCTGGCTGGAAATTAGATGTAATAGAACCAATTTCGAATCCATTAGCTAAAAATAAAAAATATGATTTTACAGCTATGGTACCGCTACAAGTACATCATTCGTTAAAAGATTTACACAAGGTAAAAATTTTAATTGTAGGTGGTGGTGTGGTTTCGAGAACTTTACAAAAAAAACTCAAAGGTCTTAAAACAAAAATATATGCAACCTATGGTATGACAGAAACCATTACACATATTGCTGTTAAAAAAATAAATCACATCTCTGGAATTACCAATTATTTTGAAGTCTTGCCAAATATAAAAATTGAAAAAGACAAACGGAATTGTTTGATTATTGATGCTCCAAATTTATCTAAAACTAAAATTATTACCAATGATATTGTAAAATTAATTGATGATAAACATTTTTGCTGGAAAGGTAGATTTGATAACATTATAAATTCTGGTGGTATAAAAATTATTCCAGAACAGGTAGAAATTAAACTAGATAAAAGTATCAAACAACGCTTTTTTATTGCTTCCGAAAAAGATGCTATTTTAGGACAAAAAGTAATTTTAATTGTAGAAGGGGAAACTCCTAAAATCAAAAATATTGACTTTAGCCCTTTAGATAAATATGAAAAACCAAAATCTGTTTATTATTTAAATAAATTTATTGAGACAAAAACTGGTAAAATTAACCGCAAAGCTTGTTTAGAAACCCTACTTTAAACCAGTTCTCATTAAAATACTTGCAAAAATCACTCTACATAAAATACATTATTCGTTAAATCTACATCTGCCATTAATTTTGTGGTATCTATTCGTACCTCTTTAACCATTTTACTCGCTGTAAATGTATAGGTAGGATATGCCCAAGCCCAATCTTTAAGTTTGGTTGCTTTAGTTTCTTTTGCTCCTAGCATCATTCGTAATGGTATGTAATAATTTTCGCTTGAACCATCGGTATAAACCACCTTTAAGTCTATTGGCATTGGCATTTGTCCAAGTCGTTCTAATGTAATTTCTTTTCCAGAAACAGTTTTTATAGCATAATCTATGTTGTGCATGGTTTCTGTCCATTCATTTAAATACCATCTTAATTGTACACCAGATACTTTTTCTGCTGTACGAGTAATATCATTTGGTGTTGGATGTTTCATTTTAAAATCTGCATAATACTTTTTTAAAGTTTTTATCACATTCTCTTTTCCGATAATATATTCTAATTGCGATAAATACATCAAACCTTTATAGTAACTATTAATACCATAAGCCATGTTAGTATGGTAGTGATCTCCATGTGTTGTTAATGGTTCATTTTTTCCAGAATGCACTAAATAATTATAGGTTTGATACGTTCTATCGAATGGAAATTCGTTTGTTTTATCTAAAGCTAAGTCTGCCAATACATTAAAATAAGATGTGAATCCTTCATCCATCCAAGGATGCTCACTTTCGTTAGATGCCAAAACAAACTGAAACCACGAATGTGCCATTTCATGTCTCATTACTCCTATTAACCCCGACAATGGTCTATTTCCAGTTATTAAAGTACACATTCCATATTCCATACCACCATCTCCACCTTGAATTATAGAATACTGTTTGTACGGATATTCTCCTGCCGTTTTATTATAAAATTGCATTGTTCTTACTGCTTCTTCTTGCATTTTTTTCCATGTATCTTTTATGTTATCATCATTCTTATATAAGAAATGCATTACAGTTTTGTCGGATACTTTTTTTATATCATGCACAAAATCTTTATCAGCAGCCCAAGTAAAATCGTGTACATTTGGTGCTTTAAAATGCCACGATAATTTATCTCCTTTAGGTCTTAGTACATTACTTCCTTTTGCTTGATATCCATATCCTATTTGTTGTGGATTTTGCAAATATCCAGTTCCGCCAAGTATATAATTTTTATCAATATTTATAGTTACATCAAAATCTCCCCAAACGCCATAAAATTCTCTTGCAATATAAGCATCTGCATGCCAACCTTCAAAGTCATATTCTGCCATTTTTGGATACCATTGCGCCATAGATAATGCTACACCTTCTTTATTATTTCTTCCACTTCTTCGTATTTGTAATGGCACTTGTCCTTTAAATACCATATCAAAAGTTGCACTTTCTCCAGATTGTATTGGTTTTGCTAAAGTTACCTTTAGTATTGTACCAATTACCTCGTATTTTACTGGTACGCCATTTTGTTTTAGAGATTGTATTTTTTGAAATCCTATTTCACTTGCTTTTAACTTAGCAATTCTACTTTCGTAAACAGGTTTTTCATTTGTTCCAATATTTGGTGCCATTCTATCATCTGGGTCTTCAATAGTTTGTACACGTATATCCATTTCAGAATTTGGCTGAAAAGCATTAAAATACAGATGATAAAACACTGTTTTTAATACATCTGGAGAATTATTGGTATAAACTAACTTTTGTGTTCCATCAAATTGATAGTTATTTACATCCATATCTATTTGCATGGTATAATCTACATGTTGTTGCCAGTAGGTTTGTGCTGGTTTACCTAAATTAGAAGACAAATCTCCAGTAGTTTTTTTTGTTGTTTTACACGAATAAATCCCTGCTAGTATTGTAATTATAATAAGTAGTTTTTTCATTTGTAGTATTATTTGTTGCAATATAGTAATTTTATATTTTATTAAAAATTTGTTAATGGCACTAATAACCATTTTTTTTACAAAAAAA
>WFMU01000251.1 GCA_015488935.1 Flavobacteriaceae bacterium
ACTACACTTCTACCATTTCGTTTTTATTACTTGTTTTTACTATCTATTGGAGCATAATTTCCTTACTTCCATCAAAAATTAGTGATTTAAATACACCAAAAACCGAATTTTCTACAGCACGTGCTTTACTTCATTTAAAAGAAATTACCAAAAAACCGCATTATGTTGGTACAGAAGAGCATACAAAAGTTAAAAATTATTTGATAAAAGAACTGGAGAAATTAGGTTTGCAAGTAGAAACGCAAAATCAAGTTGCCATTAATAATAAATGGCGTGCTGCTGTAAAAGCACAAAATATTATGGCACGTATAAAAGGTACCGATGCCAATAGTAAAGCCTTGGTATTATTAGCGCATTACGACAGTTCTGTACACTCTTCTTTTGGTGCAAGTGATGATGGTAGTGGTGTTGTTACTATTTTAGAAGGCATTCGTGCTTTTTTAGCAACTGGAAAGAAAACAAAAAATGATATTATTATTTTATTTGTAGATGCAGAAGAGGTTGGTTTACTTGGAGCAGCTGCATTTGTAAATCACCATCCTTGGGCAAAAGATGTTGGTTTGGTACTCAATTTTGAAGCTCGTGGTAGTGGCGGACCAAGTTATATGTTATTAGAAACTAATGGTGGAAACAAACAGTTAATAGACGGTTTTAAAAAAGCTAAACCTAAATTTCCTGTTGCTAATTCGTTAATGTACAGTATATATAAAATGTTGCCAAACGACACAGATTTAACTGTTTTTAGAGAAGAAGGAAATCGCAATGGTATTAATTTTGCTTTTATTGACGATCATTTTGACTATCATACTGCACAAGATACTTTTGAAAACTTAGATAGAAACACACTTGAACAACAAGGAGATTATTTAATGAGTATGTTACATCATTTTGCAAATACTAATCTAGAAAGTTTAGATGCAACTACAGATGATGTTTATTTTAATTATGCAATTCCATTATTTTGGAGAGGTTTGGTTTCTTATCCTTTTTCTTGGATTATTTGGATGTTTGTTTTAGCGGCACTTTTATTTTTGGGAATCACTTTTACTGGTGTTCAAAAAATGAAATTAACTACTCCTGCTATGTTTGCAGGTTTTAAACCTTTTTTAGGAGCACTTATCACCTCTAGTTTACTTACCATTTTTGGATGGAAATTACTAAAAATAATGCATCCACAATACAACGAAATTTTACATGGTTTTACCTATAATGGGCATTTGTATATTGCAGCTTTTGTTATGTTAACCTTAGGAATTACATTCCGCTTTTACCAGCACTATTTTAAAAAATATTCTGCTGCAAATTTACTAGTAGCGCCATTATTTATTTGGGGAATTATTAATCTTTTAGTTGTAATTTATCTAAAAGGAGCTGCATTCTTTATTATTCCTGTGTATCTTGCTTTAGCAACACTTGCCATATTATTATTTTCTAAGCGAAGTCGAAAATTTAAAATTATAATCAGTACGCTTTTGGCTTTACCTAGTTTAATTATTTTTGCACCATTAATTAAAATGTTTCCAGTTGGTTTGGGTTTAAAAATGTTGGTTATTAGTACCATATTTACCGTATTACTTTTCGGATTATTAGTTGCAACCATAAAAAAAATAAGAAATACAAAAAAATTATCTTACTTGTTTTTTGGAATTGGAATACTAGCACTAATTACGGCATCTTTTAAATCTTCCTATTCAGAAACTAGAAAAAAACCTACTAGCTTGGTTTATGTTATGGATGTAGATGAAAATAAAGCTTACTTTGCCAGTTACGAAGCTAGACTCAATAATTATACAAAACCGTATTTAGGCGAAGAACCATCTAAAGGAAGTTTTAATAAAAATGTTTTGGATAGTAAATACAAAACCAACTACAAATTGTATAAACAAACGGATGTATTTCCTTTAAAAAAACCACTTGTTCATAAGCTAAAAGATACTATTATTGGAAAGCAAAGACAAATTTACCTTCAAATAATTCCGCAAAGAGAAACAAATCGAATGGAGATTTTGTCTAATCAAGTTGTTTCTCTTAATTCCTTTACAGTAAATGGTGAAACTTTACCAAAAATTAACACCAAAAATAACAAAACTTTACTCAGTTACTATTTTACCGAACAAAATGAACCATTATATGTAGAATTTAGTCTGCCTGCAAATGCAAAACTCGATTTAACGCTATACGATATGGCTTACGATTTGTTTACCAACCAATATTTAAAGGTTAAACCAAGAACAGACCATGCAACTTTTCCAACACCTTTTGTAGTAAATGATGCAACCATTATTAAAATGAAACTTAATTTGTAAATAGTAACGGACTTTACAGTATTTTTGTACAGATGAAACTATACATTGTTCCTACGCCAATTGGTAATTTAGACGACATGACTTTTAGAGCCATTAAAGTGCTCCAAGAAGTGGATTTAATTCTTGCCGAAGACACTAGAACTTCTGGGAAATTATTAAAACATTTTAATATTTCTACACACATGCAAAGTCATCACATGCACAATGAGCATAAAACGGTAAATAGTATTGTACAACGCTTAAAAAATGGCGAAACTATTGCACTTATTAGTGATGCTGGGACTCCTGCAATTTCAGATCCTGGTTTTTTACTTACAAGAGCTTGTGTACAAAATAATATCCAAATAGAATGTTTGCCTGGTGCAACTGCTTTTGTTCCTGCATTAGTAAATAGTGCTTTACCTAATGATAAGTTTGTTTTTGAAGGTTTTTTACCTCCAAAAAAAGGAAGACAAACCAGACTAAAACTACTTGCCGAAGAAACTAGAACCATGATTTTTTATGTTTCGCCACATAAATTAGTAAAAACATTGACACAATTTGTAGCATATTTTGGTGCCGAAAGACCCGTTTCAGTTTCTAGAGAATTGAGTAAAATGTACGAAGAAACTATTAGAGGTACAGCACAAGAAGTACTATTTCATTTTGAAAATAATACAGCCAAAGGAGAAATTGTTATTGTTGTTGGTGGAAAATAGGAGTAATACCAATTCTTTATAAGAGATATTTACTTATGTTTTCCAACTTTCCAGCCATTGGTAGCTAAATAAGTTTTTCCACTTGTAATAGCATCGTTTTCTAGTGTAGTTCCCATACTATCGTTCCATCGATTTAAAAAACCAAATAGCGAAATTACACCTAACATTTCTACAATCTCACCATCGTCCCAATATTTATGTAAATTATCTTGAATTTCTTTATTTACATTATTCGGAATGATAGATGCTGCTATCGAAAAATCTAAAGCAGCCCTTTCTGCATCGTTAAATGCAGCATGTGTTTTATATTCCCAAACGTTGTTTAATTGCGCTTCATTTGCACCATAACGTTCGGCTGCTCTAATGGCATGTGCTTGGCAATATCGGCATCCTGTGGCGTTACTACTCACATAAGCAATTAAACGCTTTAAAGCGGAAGTAACTTTTCCTTTATTTGCCATTACAGCTTTGTTTAAATTAATAAATGAACGTGCGATTTCTGGTCTAATTTGCATGGTTAAAACAGAGTTTGGACAAAAACCAAGGGTTTCATTAAAGAATTCTGCTAATTTTTTTACTTCTGGATTACTATCTGGTGCTAATGGATTTACTAATGGCATTGGTTTTATTTTTTTCAAATATAGCAAATCGAATGCATTTAAACCTGTTAAATTTTTTACAAAGTATATTGGTATATTCTTATTTTTTGTATTTTTATAAAAAAAAAATCTATTGTTATGAAAAGAATACTTCCATTCTTGTTTGTTGTATTGTTATATACGCAAACTTTTGCCCAAAATATTACTCCAAAAAATTGGTCTATCGATATAGATAGTTTACAACAAAAACTTTTACAAAAAGAGTATTTGTTTGATAATTTTACCAAAAAAGAATTTAAAAAACAGCTACAACAACTCAAAAAGGAATTAGCAACTTGCAATGATAAAATGGTTTATTGGAAATTGGCAAAAATCCTTTCGTTGTTTAAAAATAGCAATCTACAAATTACTAAAGATACATATCTAAATTTTCCGTTTGAGGTAAAACAGTTTAAAAATGGCTATTATCTTACAAAAATATATCGCGATTATTATCGATTTTTAGGTTGTAAATTACTTGCTATTAATGGTGTTTCAATAAGCAAATTAACACAAAAAATAAATGTTGTAAATGCATCTTCCTATAAAAATATAGCGAATAAATCGTTATTGGAATTTTTACAAATTTCAAAAAGAGATACGCTAAAATTAACTTTACTCTCCGATAAAAAAACAAGTATAGAATTACCTTTTATAGCAGATTTTATGGAGGAAGAAATGGAAGTGTTACATCCTAAAAAAACACCTTTTTATCAAGAAAAAAGCGAACGTTGGTTTTGGATGTATGGTATTAATTTTGGACAGCAAGTGTTTTTTAAATACAATGTTGGTTTAAGTAAAGAGTTTTTTACAAAAATGAAAGATAGTTTAGGTTGGAATGCTTTTGATTGTGCAAAAAAGTACAATATCCGTTTACAATCTGTTTACGATGCGCCAAACTTTAGACATTTTAGTCAAAAATTAGTACAAAAATTTAATAATCCAAGGTATAAAAAGCTATTTATAGATTTAAGAAATAATAAAAAAGGAGATGTTTATGCTATAAAAGAATTGTTAAATCAGGTTGCCAAAATTAAACGAATTAATAAAAAAAATGGAATTTATTTGTTGATGGATAAATCTATTTCGTCTTCTGCAATTGCTACTATTTTGGCATTTAAAAAGAAAACAAAAGCACTTGTTATTGGCGAAATTGTAACAGGCACTAGTAACAACACAAATAAAATAGGCTCTTTTTATCTGCCAAATTCATCCTTTCAGATTCGTTTTCCTGTAAAAAAATTGGAGCGAATTACCATTACACCTTCTATTATTGTAGAAAAAACAATACATCATTATATGTATGGTATCGACCCTGTTTTACAAAAGGTATTAGAGCAATAGTACTAAATTAAGGTTTCCATTTCATCTATGATGCGTCTTGTATTAAAGAGTCTTGGTACTTTGTGTTGTCCGCCAAGTTTATTATTTTTCTTTAACCATTTGTAAAACAGTCCTCTTTTAGCTATTTTAACTTTTGGCATATCTAAAGTAATATTTAAAAAACGTTTTGCTTCGTAATCTGAGTTTATAGCTTTGAGTGCATTATCTAAAATTTCTGTAAAAAAATCAAGATTATCAGGTTCTTTAGAGAATTCAATTAACCATTCGTGTGCACCTTTGGTATTTGCTTTCATAAAGATTGGTGCTGCGGTATATTCTAAAATTTCTGCATTGGTTTTTTTACAGGCTTGTTTTAGTGCTGTTTCGGCATTATCAATAATTAATTCTTCTCCAAATGCATTGATAAAATGTTTGGTTCTTCCAGTAATTTTTATACGATATGGTTTTAGTGATGTAAATTTTATGGTATCTCCAATCAAGTAACGCCATAATCCTGCATTGGTTGTTATTACCAAAGCATAATTTTTATCTAACACTACATCTTCTAGTGGAATTGCTGTTGAATTTTCGCCATCAAATGTTTCCATTGGAATAAATTCGTAAAATATTCCATAGTCTAGCATCAATAATAATTCATCGGAATTATTTCTGTCTTGAATGGCAAAAAAACCTTCGCTTGCATTATAGGTTTCGTAATATTTAAAATCTGCTTTTGGAATTATTTTTTTATACTGTTCTCTATATGGATTAAAATTTACACCGCCGTGAAAATAGACTTCTAAGTTTGGCCATACTTCTAGTATATTATCTTTTCCGGTAACTTCTAAAACTTTATTTAGTAACACCAACATCCACGATGGCACTCCTGCCAAATTGGTAATGTCTTTATCGATGGTTTCTGCTACGATGATATCCATTTTTGTTTCCCAATCTCCCAACAAAGCTGTCTTTTGTTTTGGTGCAGAACTATAATCTGCCCAAAGTGGTAAATTTTCAATCATAATTGCAGATAAATCGCCAAAGTAAGTATTGTTATCTTCGTAAACAGCACTACTTCCGCCTAGACGAAGATTTTTACCAGAAAACATTTTGGTATCTTCATTATTATTTACATACAAACATAGCATGTCTTTTACGGCTTTATAATGGCAATTTTCTAAGGCATCATCACTTACTGGAATAAATTTACTTTTTGCATTTGTTGTTCCTGATGATTTTGCAAACCATTTTATTTTAGTTGGCCAAAAGATATTCTGTTCTCCTTTTCTTGCTCTATCTATTAAATGTTCAATACTTTCGTATTTTTGTAGTGGTACTCTTTGGCTAAATATTTTATAATTATGGATACTAGCAAAATCGTATTGCTTACCAATTTCGGTATTTTTTGCAGTGTGTACCAATCGGAATAATAACTCGTGTTGTACGTCTATTGGATATTTTAAAAACAATTCCATCTGATGTTTCCTTTTTTTAAGAAACCATGCAATAACTGTATTTAGTAAATGTATTTTCATCTGTAACAAATTTAAGCATTTAATTTTTGTATTTTTGAGATGTTAAAATGTTTTTCTTCGGTTGTTTATTAATTTTTAAAAAATAGTACTATTGTCCGATAAAAAATATACATAAACGATAAAACCTAATGAAATAAAAAGATAATACTGTATTTATAAAATGACACCTTGCTTTTAAGAAAATGAATTATATCCAATAAAAAATAGTGGTAACTTTTTAAATAATATATTTTCAATTAGTTACGTTTTAGTCTTGTGTCTTATGTCTAGAAGAAAAGCGGTTTAATGTCTTTTGCAAGACAACAATAAAAAAATATAATTAAAGATGAATATAAAAAATACACAAAAAACGGTTGATGAGTGGATTAAAAATCACGGTGTTCGCTATTTTAACGAATTAACAAATATGGCACAACTTACCGAAGAAGTTGGCGAAGTTGCAAGAATTATAGCACGTAGATATGGTGAGCAAAGTGAAAAAGAAAGTGATAAAAACAAAGACCTTGGAGAAGAACTTGCCGATGTTTTATTTGTTGTTCTTTGCCTTGCCAATCAAACAGGAATTGATTTACAAGATGCCTTCGATAAAAAATTAGATATTCGTACCAAACGTGACCACGATAGACATCATAATAATAAAAAATTAAAATAAGATGAAAATAAATAATATGTCTTTTGCTAAGTTGGTTTTTTTTGCAGCTTTTATTTTTTTAGTAGTTATACTACTAATTGAATTTTTGTTTTCTTTAAATAGTTGCGAATCTACAACACAATTATTTTCTAAAATTACGAGTACAGATTATCTGATTAAAAAAGGTATTGGCTCTTTACTTTATGGAGTAATAATGGCTTTATTGATGAAAAGAAAATTTAGAAAACAAAACAAATAATTTTCGGTTTTTTTATAGAAAAAGCAAATAAATAGTTAAAAAGTAATATTATTTTAAATAATTGTAGTAATATTCTTATTTTTGCAATAAATTAGCAGCAACAACTAACAACTAAAAATGAAGAATATTTTAACGCAAATAGTG